>CAYFOR010000004.1:0-54656 GCA_964344785.1 uncultured Piscirickettsiaceae bacterium | reverse complement strand
AATAGAGGGCGCGCCTCCTTGTTTTATGGGTTATTTGGTGAATAAGGCGGGGTGACATGAAGCAGGATGGTGCCGAGTGGAAGGGTCATGCCAGGAAGGTTAACCAGACGCTGCGTCCATTGCAGATCACGGTTACCGATGAGCTGATGGAATCGATGTCAGGGTATGAGACAGGCATTGATGAAGACAAGATTCGTCAGGCACTGAAACGCAATCAGTTGAAGGTGAGCTGAAAGTGCCAGAGGGTTGATTTTCAGTAGTAAGTATCTCATTGAGTTGAAGAGGGTCAGGACGTAATGGAACCCGTAGTTCAGGAAGCGCGCACCGGCTGTGGTATCGCCAGTGCTGCCGCAATTGCCGGAGTCTCCTATCGTGAAGCCAGATCGATTGCCAGCAGTATTGGTATTCATGCCAGCGACAGGTCCCTCTGGTCCGATACCCGGCATGTACGGAAGCTGCTATCCAGCATGGGTGTTGAAGCGGATCATCGAGAGATACCTTTTCAAGGATGGGAGCGGTTGCCGGATTGTGCGTTGTTATCGATCAAGTGGCATCTGGAGGATGGTAAACCCTATTGGCACTGGGTGGTGTTTGTGCGTGAGAATGACAGGCGGTATGTGTTGGACTCGAAAAAATCTCTCAAGAGCAACCTGCGTACGGACTTTGGAAGGATGAAGCCAAAGTGGTATATCGAAATCCATGTTTGAATGACTCATCCAAAATCAAGATGTTGAGTTGAGTGCCATGAAAAAACAGATGACTGCTTTTCCCCTGTTACTGCTTCTGCCCGTGAGTGTTGCACTTTCCGGAGAGGCGGATGTGGTGGGAGTTGCTGTTAGAGGTGGGGACGGTGACAGCTATGACTTCAGTGTGACGGTGCTGCATGAAGATACCGGCTGGGACCACTATGCAAACCGCTGGGAGATTGTGGGTGGTGATGGGAGGATTCTCGGAACCCGGACGCTGCATCATCCACATGTGCATGAGCAGCCATTCACCCGCAACCTGATGAAGGTGCAGATTCCAGATGGTGTGGAGAGGGTCACCATCCGTGCTCATGACTCGGTTCACCAACATGGGGGAGAAACTGTCTCTGTTGAGCTGCCTGATCGGTAAGGGGTGTCCTTGGTTTGCCTGGCACAAGAAAACGGCATGCACAGATGATGAGTGGAAAGCCGGGTATGGTAAAATCAGCTGATTGATTTTGATGTTAGCAGGCAGGAAGAAGGCAGCATGGCAGGACACAGTAAATGGCACAACATCCAGCACCGCAAGGGGGCGCAGGATGCCAAGCGGGGAAAGATTTTTACCAAGCTGATCCGTGAGATCACGGTGGCGGCCAAGATGGGGGGTGGCGATGTGAATGCCAATCCGCGTCTTCGGGCAGCGGTCGACAAGGCGCTTGGCGCCAACATGACCAGAGACACGATCGATCGTGCCGTCAAGCGCGGCAGTGGCGATGTCGATGGAGAGAACTTCGACGAGATCCGTTATGAGGGGTATGGCCCCGGCGGGGTGGCGGTGATGGTCGACTGTCTCACCGACAATCGCAACCGTACCGTCTCCGAGGTGCGCCA
This sequence comes from uncultured Piscirickettsiaceae bacterium, assembly GCA_964344785.1. Lineage (GTDB taxonomy): Bacteria > Pseudomonadota > Gammaproteobacteria > Thiopontia. Next base: position 53,079 of record CAYFOR010000004.1, on the reverse strand, counting down.
CGCCTTTACCAAGCATGGAGGCAACCTCGGTACCGATGGTTCGGTCTCCTATCTCTTCACCAAGACCGGTGTGCTGGTCTACCCGGCGGGCAGCGATGAAGATGCGATCATGGAGGCGGCTCTGGATGCGGGTGCCGATGATGTGGTGGCCGATGATGACGGCATGATTGAGGTGCTGACCGATGATGCCGGCTACATGGATGTGAAACAGGCGATGGTCGATGCCGGTCTGGAGCCGGAGTCTTCGGATCTCACCCAGCGCGCCTCGACCATGACCGAACTGGATCAGGATGGGGCTGAAAAGCTGATGAAGATGGTGGATCGTCTGGAGGATCTCGATGATGTACAGAATGTGTACACCAATGCGGATATTTCGGATGAGGTGATGACGGCCCTCGGCTAGTCGATCAGCAGATGCTCCTCCGCATTCTCGGCATTGATCCCGGTTCCCGTACAACAGGGTATGGAGTGGTCGAGATGGTGGGCAACGAGTTTCGCCATATCGAAAGCGGTGCATTGCGCATCCGGGGGGATCGACTGCCGGAGCGACTTCATGTGATCTTTGACAGTGTCAGCGAGATTCTGGACCGCTGTCAGCCGACTGCCTTTGCAATCGAGAACGTCTTCATGCACCGCAATGCCGACTCGGCACTGAAGCTGGGGCAGGCGCGTGGGGCGGCGATCTGCAGTGCGGTCAATCGTGATATCGAAATCTTTGAGTACACCCCGGCCGAGATCAAACAGGCTGTGGTGGGGCGGGGCAATGCTGCCAAGCCACAGGTGCAGATGATGGTGCGGGCGTTGCTCAATCTGCGCAGCCAGCCACAGGCCGATGAGGCCGATGCGCTCGCCTGTGCAATCTGCCATGGTCACCATGCCAGTGGCGTGGCTCGCCTGGGGGGTACGGTCAAGGGGAGCAGTGGAGGGCGCTGGCGATGATCGGACGACTGAACGGGGTGGTACTGGAGCGCAAGCCACCGGAGCTGCTGATCGACGTCAATGGTGTCGGCTATGAGCTGGAGGCGTCGATGAACACCTTCTATGCATTGCCGGAGAGTGGCGAGCGGGTGACGCTCTTCACCCATATGGTGGTGCGGGAAGATGCACAACTGCTCTACGGCTTCTCCAGCGAACGGGAACGCCGCATGTTTCGTGAACTGATCCGGGTGCGTGGTGTCGGGGCCAAGCTGGCGCTGGCGATCCTCTCCGGGATGAGTGCCGACCAGTTTGTCGATTGTGTACAGAATGATGATACCGCCGCACTGGTGCGGTTGCCCGGTGTCGGCAAGAAGACCGCAGAGCGGCTGGTGATCGAGATGCGGGACCGGCTGAAGGAGTGGGACAGTTTCACCCCGAAGGTGGAGCAGGGGGGAGTGGCCACTCCGCAGGTGGAGGCGGATGCACTGGGTGAGGCGGTCCATGCGTTGATCGCACTCGGCTACAAGCCACAGGAGGCCTCCCGGCTGGTCCATGCAGTGGAGGGGACGGATGAACTCAGTAGTGAAGAGGTGATTCGCCTCGCGCTGAAGCAGAGTGTCCGGCTGTAGGTGTTGTTGAATGAGTGATCTGGCCCGGACCATCTCGCCACTCTCCACCCCCGATGAGGACCGGATCGACCGTGCGGTGCGCCCGCGGATGCTGTCCGACTATCAGGGACAACCTGCGGTGCGCGAGCAGATGGAGATCTTCATCCAGGCCGCCCGCAATCGAGGGGAGTCGCTCGACCACACCCTGATCTTCGGGCCACCAGGATTGGGCAAGACCACGCTGGCCCACATCATCGCCAACGAGATGGGGGTCAACATGCGTCAGACCTCCGGGCCGGTACTGGAGAAGCCGGGAGATCTGGCGGCACTGCTGACCAATCTGGAGGCACACGATGTCCTCTTTGTCGATGAGATCCATCGACTCAGCCCGGTGGTGGAGGAGGTGCTCTACCCGGCGATGGAGGATTTCCAGCTCGATATCATGATTGGCGAGGGTCCGGCGGCACGCTCCATCAAGCTCGATCTGCCCCCGTTCACACTGGTGGGTGCGACCACGCGAGCCGGACTGCTCACCTCTCCATTGAGAGACCGTTTCGGTATTGTGCAGCGGCTGGAGTTCTACAGTGTGGAGGATCTGGCGGCCATCGTCAGCCGTTCGGCCACCATCCAGCAGGTGGCATCGGAGCCGGCCGGTGCGCTGGAGATCGCCAAGCGTTCACGTGGTACGCCACGGATCGCCAACCGGCTGCTGCGGCGGGTGCGTGACTATGCCGAGGTGAAGGGAGATGGCGCCATTTCAAGGCGGAGTGCGGAGCGGGCGCTGGATCTGCTCGATGTCGATGTGAAGGGGTTTGACCAGATGGATCGGAAGCTGCTGCTCAGCATGATCGAGAAATTTGATGGAGGCCCGGTCGGGGTCGACAATCTGGCGGCGGCCATCGGTGAGGAGCGGGGCACGATCGAGGATGTGCTGGAGCCCTATCTGATCCAGCAGGGCTACATGATGCGTACTCCACGAGGGCGGGTGGTGACCAGCAACGCCTATCTCCACTTCGGATTGAAGCCGCGACAGCAGGAAGCAGAGCCTAAAAGTGGTGACCTTTTCGAGTCATAAATTCCCCAGTTCTCCCGGTTTTATTGGGCGGGCGCATGATGCACAATAATCCTCCATGATCCCCTTTCTCTTTCCAGTGCGTGTCTACTACGAAGACACCGATTCCGGTGGTGTGGTCTATTACGCGAACTATCTCAAATTCATGGAGCGTGCCCGTACCGAGTGGCTGCGTGCGCTGGGATATGAGCAGGACCGTCTGATTGACGAGGCGTGTCTGATCTTCGCGGTACGATCCGTGACGATAGACTACTTTGCACCGGCCCGTTTCAATGATGAGCTGGAGGTGGTCACCACATTACTGAAAAAAGGGCGAGCCAGTCTGACGCTGCTGCAGGAGATCCGCCGCTGTGGTGAAGAGACGGCACTCTGTGGGGCAACGGTGAAGATTGCGAGCCTGGATGTGGACAGCTTTCGTCCGAAGCCGATGCCTCAACCGTTGTATGATTCGATCGAAAAGTGATGAACCGCGATGAATAGTGAACTCTCGATTGCCACCCTGATTCTGAACGCCAGCCTGGTGGTTCAGTTGATATTGCTGCTGCTGGTTGCCGCCTCGATCTGGTCGTGGAAGGTGATCATGGACAAGCTCAATGATCTGAAGCAGGCGAAGGAGGCGGCGGACCGCTTCGAGGATCTGTTCTGGAGTGGACGAAACCTGACCGAACTCTTCCGAAAATTCGAAAACTCAAAACCGCGCGGGATGGCGGGCATCTTCACCGCCGGATTTCGCGAGTTTGTGCGTCTGCACAAGCGCAGTGGCCTGAGTTCGGCCGATGTGGTGGATGGTTCCAGCCGGGCAATGCGGGTGGCGCTGAACCGTGACCTTGATGCGCTGGAGCTGAACCTTTCATTTCTCGCCACAGTGGGGTCGACCTCCCCCTATATCGGGCTGTTCGGTACGGTCTGGGGCATCATGAATGCCTTCAGTGCCATTGGCGCTACCAGCAATGCAACGCTGGCGATGGTGGCACCCGGTATCTCCGAGGCGCTGGTGGCAACCGCCATCGGGCTGTTTGCGGCGATTCCCGGTGTGATTTTCTACAACCGCTTTGCCAACGATATCGAACGGCTCAATAACCGTTACGATATTTTTGTCGAGGAGTTTTCCAGTATCCTCAGGCGACAGTCCAATCAGGAAGAGGAGGCCGACGAGGCCGTCTGATGAGCCGCCAGCGTAGTCGAAAGCGGCCGATGGCTTCGATCAATGTGGTTCCCTACATTGATGTGATGCTGGTGCTGCTGATCATCTTCATGGTGACTGCGCCGCTGCTGACCCAGGGGGTGAAGGTGGATCTGCCGCAGACCGAGGCCAACCTGGTGGAGAACAGTGAGCAGGAGCCGGTGGTGGTCACGGTGCGCCAGGATGGGACGCTCTTTATCAATGTGGGAGACCACCCGGAAGATCCGGTTGCACAGGAACAGTTGCAGAAGCGGGTGGCACTGCTGATCCGGAAGAACCCCAATACCCAGGTGCTGGTACGGGGGGATCATCGGGTCGATTATGGTGCGGTGGTCTCGGTGATGGCGCTGCTGCAACAGTCCGGGCTCCCCAGTGTCGGTCTGGTGACCGATCCGCCAGAGCAGTAAGCGGGTGGACTCATGTCTTTTGAAGGCGTGACAAGACAGCTCATGCGCATGATCACCGAAAAGCTCTCGACGCTGGGGGTATCGGTGCTGCTCCATACCCTTTTCCTGGCGATGCTGTTGTGGCTGGGAAACAGCACACCCGAGAAAAGGGTTGTGACTCCCAAGGTGAATGTAATCCAGGCCCATGCGGTGGATGGTCGGGAGCTGAAGGCCCGGGAGGAGCGTAAGCGAAGGGAGAGAGAGGCGGCTGAACGCAAGAAGGCGGAGGAGAAGAAACGGGCTGAAGAGAAGCGCCGCAAGGCCGAACAGGAGAAGAAGCGGTTAGCCGAGAAGAAGCGCAAAGAGGCAGAGAAAAAGAAAGCGGAGAAGAAGGCGAAAAAGGAGAAGGCCAGAAAGGAGGCGGAGGCCAAAAAGAAGAAGGAGCAGGAGAAGAAGCGCAAGGCAGCGGAGGAGAAAAAGCGCAAGGAGGCCAAGGAGAAGAAGCGGGCCGAAGAGAAGCGCCGCAAGGCCGAGCAGGAGAAGAAACGTAAAGCGGAGAAGAAGAAAAAGGCCGAAGAAAAAGCCAGAAAGGAGAAGGCGAGAAAAGAGGCAGAGGCCAAAAAGAAAAAAGAGCAGGAAAAGAAGCGTCTGGCCGAGAAAAAGCGCAAGGAGGCGGCGGAGAAGAAGCGAAGGGAGGCCGAAGCGAGACGGGCTCGTGAGCAGATGGCGCTGGATGCTGAAATGGAGGCAGAGCAGGCGCTGCTTCAGGCCAGTCAGCACCAACAGGCACTGGCGCGTGAACTGGGCTACCTCAAGGCGACCATCCGTCAGCAGATTGAGCGGGTCTGGAACAAGCCGAAGGGTACGCCACCAGGACGCCTCTGCAAGGTACGGGTCAATCTGCTGCCGGGCGGTGAGGTGGGCCGGGTTGTGATCACGCAGAGCAGTGGCAATGGTGCGTTCGATGTTTCGGTGGAGCAGGCGATTCGCAAAGCGGCTCCATTTCCCTACCCGGAATCGGTAGAATTGAGAAATGAGGTACGTGAACTGGAGATGACCTTTGTCCATGAAGAGTAGACGGATTTATTTCAGGGAGTTGATTGGCGCGTGGATGGCGCTGTTTCTGGCCTTTCCGGTGGCGGCGCTGGAGATTGTGATCACGCAGGGGAACCAGGCGGCACTGCCGATCGCGGTGGCCCCGTTTGCCGGTTCCGATATCGTCGCCAACGATCTGCGGTTGAGCGGTGAGTTCTCCCCGTTGGCACGAGAAATGATGATCTCCCGTCCAACCCATGCCAGTGAGGTGAACTACACCGACTGGCGGCTGTTGGAGGTGCCGACCCTGCTGGTTGGGCGGAACAGCAGGGGAGGTGATGGAAAGGTGGTGCTGGAGGTGCAGTTGATCAATGTCTACCAGCAGAAGGTGATGGCGCACTACCGCTTTCCGCTGGGGTCTGGCAGCAGTAAACGGGTGCGCAAGATCGCCCACACCATCAGTGATCTGGTCTACAAGAAGTTGACCGGCTTCGAGGGGGTCTTCCGTACCCATGTGGCCTATGTCTCGGTGGCTTATGACAAGGCTGGGGACAAGACCTATACGCTGGAGATTGCGGACTTCGATGGCAGTGATTCACAGGTACTGTTGACCTCCAGTGCGCCACTGCTCTCTCCGAGCTGGTCGCCCGATGGCCGCAAGCTGGCCTATGTCTCTTTTGAGAATCGGCGCTCCGAGGTGTGGATACAGGAGGTCTATACCGGGAAGCGGACCCGCCTTGCCAGCTTCAAGGGGAAGAACAGCGCACCGGCATGGTCACCCGATGGCAGCAGGATGGCACTCGCCCTCTCGCGGGATGGCAACTCCGAGCTCTATCTGTTTGATCTGAGAAAAAACACCATTCAGCGGCTGACGCGTGACCGGGGTGCCGATACCGAGCCTGCCTGGTCGCCGGATGGTCAGCACCTTGCGTTTCTGTCCGACCGCAGTGGGCGGCCCCAGATCTATCAGATCAGTGTCAATGGAGGGCGTGCGCAGCGGTTGACCTTCAAGGGGCGCTACAATACCAGCCCCGACTGGTCGGCGGATGGCAGCGAGATCGCCTTCCTGCAGGGAGCGAGTGGACAGTACCGTATTGCAGTGCTGGATGTGGAGCGCGGTGTGGTTCGGGTCTTGACCGATAACCGGCAGGACGAGTCTCCCAGTTTCGCCCCGAATGGTCGGCTGATCGTGTATGCTACACAGCAGAATGATCGGGGAGTGCTGGAGATTGCGGCAACCGATGGCAGCAGTGTGCAGCGCCTCAGTATTGCAGGTAAGGATGTCAGGGAACCGGCATGGTCCCCGTTTCTGAGTAAACCATAATATATAGATCAAAGTGTGTGGGAAGGTAAGATGATTCGTGTTGCGTTAGTGATGGTGTTCGGAGCGTTGATTTCAGGATGTAGCAGCCTCAATGGCCCGCTGGACGGTGCATTGGGGGGCGATAGTGAGGGTGCAGCAGGCTCCGAGGTTGAGGTGATTGAGGTGAGCGAAATCGAGTCGGTTTCGGCAGGAAGTGCTGCGGCTGGAGAACATATCGAGGGAGAGCATCTGGCGGTAGGGCAGACCGGGATGCAGACCACCGAGGTGCCGATGAACAGTTACGGTACCGCTACCGCAGGAATGGAACCGCCATCGCAGCGGCTCTTTTTCTTCGGTTTCGATAGCAGCTCAATCAATGCCGAGGATCTGGCAGCCGTCCAGGCCCATGCGCTCTACCTGTTGAGCAACCCGGTGATGATCGTGCGGTTGGAGGGGCATGCCGACGAACGTGGGTCACGTGAATACAATCTGGCCCTTGGTGAGCGCAGGGCGCAGACCATGAGTGACCTGCTAGTGGCCGAGGGGGTGAGCCCGGGACAGATCGAGATCATCAGTTACGGAGAGGAGAAGCCGCTGGAGGCGGGACATGAAGAGGCGTTCTGGGCACAGAACCGTCGTGTCGAATTGAGCTATCCACAGTAAGTGATGAACAGGCAATCCGGGTTCATGCTGCTGCTGTTGGTCAGCTGGTTCTCTGCCGCCGGGGCCAATACTGTGGAGCAGCGGTTGCAGAAGATCGAGCGACAGATGGGGCAGCTCAGTGCGCTGATGCTGGAGGTTCAGCAGTTGCGTACCGAACTGCAGCAGAATTTTGGTCTGGTGGAGGAGGCGCTGCATCAGCAGAAGCAGATCAAGCGGAAACAGAGTGAACACTATCTCGATCTGGAGGCACGAATCCGCAAGCTGGAGCGTGCAACCCAATCGACTGCGCCCACCGCTTCATCGAACAAGGCGGCCGCTGCTGGTCAGAGTGGTGGAGGCGAATATGATGCCTACAACAAGGCCTTTGCGCTGGTTCGGGCCAACCGGACTGACAAGGCGTTGACCGCACTGAACCAGCTGATCAGTGATTTTCCCGGTGGCGATTTCAATGGCGACGCCTGGTATTGGATCGGTCGCCTGCACACCGTTAATGGTGACAAGAAGGCTGCCAGTCGTGCCTACGGACATGCCCGGTCGATTCTGGAGCAGGTGGTCAAGAGTGCGCCCGGTAGTTCTCAGGCTGAACGGGCCTCCATGAAGCTGAAAAAGATCCCCTGAGCGAGATGGCAGCAGACCCCCGGGGCGGTCGAGAGACACTGCAGATTACCGAAATCTTCCACTCCCTGCAGGGAGAGAGCCGCAGCGTGGGCTGGCCGACTACCTTTGTGCGACTGACCGGCTGTCCGCTGCGCTGCAGCTACTGTGATACCGAATATGCCTTTCAGGGCGGTGAACGTCTGACACTGGATGAGATCACGGCACGTGTTCAATCCATCGGAGCAGTGCATGTCACCATTACCGGTGGTGAGCCACTGGTGCAGCAGGCGGTCTTCCCGCTGATGAGCCGGCTCTGTGATACGGGCTACAAGGTATCGGTAGAGACCGGTGGTATGGTCGATATCTCTCCGGTTGATCCGCGTGTGGATCGCGTGGTGGATCTGAAGACCCCGGGTTCCAGAGAGGAGGAGCGGAACCACTGGCCCAATTTGGAATTGCTGGGTGGTCAGGATCAGCTCAAGGTGGTGATCTGCGATCGTGCAGACTATGAGTGGTTTCTGCCGATTTTGAAGGAGCACCGGTTGGAGTCACGATGCGAGGTGTTGCTATCCCCAGCGGCAGGGCAGGTGAATCCAACGGAACTTGCCGAATGGGTATTGGAGGACCGGCTGCAGGTTCGTTTTCAGATTCAGTTGCACAAGTTGTTGTGGGGAGACGAGGCTGGCAGATGAGTAATCTAGAGCGCAGAAAGGCGGTGGTGCTGGTTTCGGGAGGACTGGACTCCGCTACCGTGCTGGCCCTTGCTTCTGCCAAAGGGTATGACTGCTATACACTCAGTTTTGACTATGGACAGCGGCATCGTGCGGAGCTGGATGCCGCCAGACGTGTGGCTGCAGCGCTGGGTGGAGTTGAACACCGGGTCGCTCGCATCGACTTGGGTGCGGTGGGTGGTTCGGCATTGACCGATCACGCCATTGATCTTCCCGAGTCACCGCAGGATGGGATTCCTGTTACCTATGTACCGGCACGCAATCTTCTGTTTCTCTCCTATGCGTTGGGCTGGGCGGAGGTGCTGGAGGCGATGGATCTGTTTATCGGAGTCAATGCAGTGGACTACTCGGGCTACCCGGACTGCAGGCCTGCATTCATCGAATCTTTCCAGCAGACGGCCAATCTGGCAACCAAGGCCGGGGTGAGTGGCGATCCGTTTACCGTACATGCCCCACTGATCGATCTGACCAAGGCCGAGATTATTCAGCTTGGACAGAAAAACGGAGTGGACTATGGCCTGACCGTCTCATGCTATCAGGCAGACACCGAAGGGCGGGCCTGTGGGCGCTGCGACTCCTGCCAGCTGCGCAAGGCAGGCTTCGATGCCGCAGGTGTTGAAGACCCCACCCGATATTTATGATGATTTTGTGGTCTGGAGTGTGTATGATTCGCACTCTTCGATTTTCGGGCCGTTAGCTCAGTTGGTAGAGCACCGGACTTTTAATCCGATGGTCGAGCGTTCGAATCGCTCACGGCCCACCATGTATACAATTGAAAATGCTCAGTTTTTACTGGGCATTTTCTTTTTATGTCTAAACTGGGGGTTCATTGAGCTGTGCTCGGCGCACCGTTTGAGATGTTCAACACTCAGATGAGCATTTTCTGACCATCGAAGGATCTTCCCAGCCGCCTCAGCTAGGCAGATCAGTGGTACTGTCATCTGGATTGCGGGAGTTGGTCAACTCTTTCAGCAGCAACTCGATCTCATCGCGGGTCAGGTAGGATAACTCCACCTCTGCATTGGTCTTGAAGATCTTACGGAAGCACCGCCCATACCTTCCTTGTGGTTGTGTGTCGGTCTGCTACTTGCCGTTGGTGGTCTTCTTGATCATTGTTGGTTTATGTTGCCTGATGAAGAGGGTTATTGCCATTGTGCTATAATCGATCTAGCATTTGCTTAATTCTGTCAACTGAGGAAAGGGCATGAACAAGGTTGAAGTTAGAGCAATCTGGGATGATGAAGTATCCGTATGGGTTGCCACCAGTGAAGATGTGCCCGGACTGGTTACTGAGGCTGCTACAGCCGAAGAGCTGGAAGAAAAGCTATTGGTATTGGTGCCAGAGCTATTGGAGCTTAACAGCGGCGGTTGTACGATCCAAGACATACCCATTCACCTGCATGCAGAGCGTGACTTTATAGCACACTGCCACTGCTGATGGATGGCTATACCAAGCGGCTAAGAAAGATACTCAAGAAATCAGGTTGCTACCTTGATCGGCAAGGAAAAGGTGACCACGAAATATGGTTTAGCCCGATTTCTAACCACTACTTTGTAGTTGATGGAAAGATTCTCTCTCGCCACACCGCAAACGGGGTGCTGCAACAGGCGGGGTTACCCAAGCAGTTCTAGTTTATGATAATCCAGTAGTTGATAAATACCCGTATATGATTCATCTGAACGATATTTCCGGCTTCCGCTGGGTCGAACTGGAGGGGTGCTTTGCCAAGGCTGCAATCACCGGGGAGTGTTTCTGAGGGCTGCAGGATCAAGCAGCCGAGTGCAAGATTTTGGCTCGGTTAGCTTGGTAAAGAACGGTAACTTCGGGGGCTACAAGAGCATCAATAGCAACCTGTTTGAAATGCGGCTGTTCTTCGGTGGCGGCCTGCGTATCTACTGTATCACCCGGAATTAAAAGGTTGCCCTGCTGCTGAGTGGTGGCGATAAATCAACTCAGAGCAAGGATATTGAAAAGGCAAAACAGTTGCTGAGTGAGTTGGAGTAGAACGATGACTGTGAACACCACTATCTTTGACATAGCAGATCACCTCGATACAGAAGAGGACATTCAAGAGTTCATCAAGGAAGTTGCCAATACCGGCACACCTGCCGACCTGATTCACGCGCTGAACATTGCAGCCAGGGCCAAGGGAATGACTGAGGTAGCCAGACAGGCCGGGGTAACCCGTGCCAGTTTGTACAAGTCACTGTCTGAGGATGGTAACCCCCCATTATGAGACGGTCAGCAAGATTGTTGAGGCGCTGGGGTGCAAATTGGCCGTTGTCTAAGCTGCAAATTCCCGTTTATATGCGTTTTTTCGGTGTCAATGATTGCGCTGTTGATCAGGTAAAGTCGTAGTCTGCCAGCATCCTTGGTCAGTGTTTTTTCTTCCAGTGCGCGCTCCCGGCTGTGATTGTCGATCACCTCTATCGGGGGGGGCTTAGTACAGCAGATGCCACTTGTTTCGAAACAAGCAGTATCGGTATGTATGATTTGGAGACGTAGGTTGAAATGTGTGTTTCGACCCCATCAGCATGGTTGGGCGCATGATGTGCAACCATGTTGCTGATTGGTTGTTGTCTATATAACAATATGTGAACTGGCCCTCTGTATCCTTATCTTGTGTCGCCTGAATATTGGATATACTGTCGAGCGCAGCTATAGTAGAGTGGAGCGAGGGAGTCTTCTCGGCAGGCAGGCACGGCTTTTTGGTGAGGTTTCCAAATCGCGTCTTGAAGGGGATGCCTCTGTGCCTGTTGCTGGAGGTGTGAACATAATCCAGGAAATTTATATCAGTTTCGCCAACTATGATTGTTAAGTCGAAAAAGATCGTAGCGCTGTTGATCGGTTATCTGGTGCTGATGCCTGTTGAGTCATTTGCAGTGGAGCCCTGGAAGTTTGGTATTCACCCCTATTTGCCCGCACTTGACCTGATAGAGCGGTTTGAGCCGTTGGTCAGTTATCTTGAGCAGATTACAGGGCGGGAGATTGATATCTTTATTGCCTCCAGCTATGAGCAGTTGATCGATGAAGTGGTTGAGGGCAATGTGGAGTTGGCTTATATGGGGCCGGCACTCTATGCATCACTGGGTCCGGGTCACGACCAGGTAGTGCCATTGGCAAAGCTGGCTGCGCGAGGCAAACCATTTTTTTCCGGTGCCATTGTGACTAGAGGGGGCAGCAGCATCCAGGGGGTTAAGGATCTGGTGGACAAGAGATTTGCCTTCGGCTCCGTCAAGTCGACGATGAGCCATATTGTGCCTCGTTACGAGATGGAAGAACGGGGGGTAAGTGTTGATCAGCTTGGGGAATATCAGTTTGTGGGCAGCCACAGGAATGTGGCGCTATCGGTACTGGCGGGTAGATTTGACGCGGGTGCGGTGAAAGAAGAGGTCTATGAGAAGTACCGTAATCGTGGATTACGGGCACTGTTATGGACCCGAAAGATTCCTGAGCACGTTTTTGTTGCATCCAGTGCTTTGTCACCGTCAGAGCGGGACATGATAAAGAGGTATCTTTTGAAGCTGAAGGGGATGACTCCAGAAGAGCAACAGATTCTGCGTGCAATCAAAAAGACAGCCACCTCGTTGGTACCTGCACGTCGTCATGATTATGACGAACTCTCTTCTATTCTTGGTCGGGTGAATTCTGAATAGTGCAACCACCGGTTTCAACGAATCAGTGGCGACATAGACTGTTCAAAAGGGTGCTTTCCCTGATCTCCCTGATGCTGCTTGGGATGTTGTGGATCAGCGGTCAGTGGGTCGGGACTCTGCTGGAAGACGCGAATACCCGCTATTATCAGCGGGAGATTTTGTTGTTGGGTGATATCGCTCGGTCCGACTATTTGAAGGGAAACTTCGAAGGGGTTGAGGAGGGATTGACCCGCTGGTCTTGGGACCATCGAGATATCCACAGCCTGAAGCTGACGACAGAAAATGGTTTTGTGCTGGTAGATTTCCAGCGTGGCGGTGACCGTGAAGAGGGTAGCGACCTGCAGGCCTACCGACAGAAGATCAATTTTCTGGGGGATTTTCTGTTTACCCTCGAGATTGAAGTTGACGATCATGGTAATCAGTTGCAGATACAGCACTCTCAGTTGAAGGCACTGGCGGTTCTGCTCATTTTCTTGCTGCTGATTGCGTATGTTGTGTGGAGATCAACCCATAACATTGTGTTGCAGCCGCTGGATCGTGAGTTGCAGAAAAAGGTGGAGGAGTTACAGGCTGCACAGAAGATAAAGGACGAGTTTCTTGCAACCATGAGCCATGAGTTGCGAACACCGCTTGCCTCCATTCTCGGGTATAGCGAGCTATTGCTTGATGAGCCGTCCTCCCCTGAACAGCGTGCATATATGCAGGCGATCCGTTCGGCAGGTGAAAATCAGCTGGCGCTGGTCAATGATATCCTCGATATGTCCAAGATTGAGGCAGGAAAATTCACAGTCAATGATGCACCGTTCTCACTGTCGAAACTGCTGACCGATATTCGGAAGATGTTTGAGGTGAGAGTACGGGATATCGGTCTCACCTTTATTGTTGAGCAGAAGTATAAAGAGGAGATGTTGTTGTGGGGGGACAGCCTCAGAGTCATGCAGGTGCTGGTCAATCTGATTGGTAATGCGACCAAGTTTACCGAGAAGGGAAGTGTGACGCTGACAACGGATGTGGTGTATGGGCAGTTGCAGTTTTCGGTGACGGATACCGGCATCGGTATCAAACCGGAAAACATGGAGAGGCTCTTCAAACGCTTCGAGCAGGAGGACGGTTCGATCAGTCGACGATTCGGTGGAACAGGATTGGGACTGTTTATCTCACAAAATCTTGCTGAGTTGATGGGAGGTTCGCTGAGTGCTCATAGTACATATGGGGAAGGCTCTACCTTTATATTGCAGTTACCCTATCGGCCCACTGATGAACCGGAAGAGATCGTGGAACCTGAAAGCCGGGATACGACCATACATGACGGGCTATATTCCGGTCATGTGCTGGTCGTTGAGGACACCTTGGCAATACAGTTACTGGTCAAGCGGATGCTGGAGAGAAACGGGTTGAGTGTCTCGATTGCAGAGAATGGTCAGGAAGGCATCGAGATGAGTGCAAATGAAACATTCGACCTGATTCTGATGGATATGCAAATGCCGGTCATGGATGGTCTGGAGGCAACCCGATTAATCAAGCAGGCCGGGAGTCCGACCCCCATTATTGCATTGACTGCCAATGTGATGGAGGCACATCGGAAGGCATTTGAGGAGGCGGGGTGCGATGGCTTTCTGTCAAAGCCCATCGATCGTGATGTCTTGCTCGGGCTGATTGATCGCTATTTGAAACCACTGCATGTGCATGAGATACCGGATGATGATCGACTGGGCAGTCTTCGTCGGGCGGCAATTCAGGTGATTCAGAAAGAAGAGCGGGCCGTGGGTCATGAGGAGATGGGCCGGGCGGCGCTTCTGGAAGAGCTGCAAATCCATGAGGTTGCATTGGAGATGCAGAGTCAGCAGTTGCTGGAGCATGAGCAGCAGCAGATGAAACAGGTCAGGCAGTATCAGAAGATGTTCGAGCATTCTCCGGTGGCAACATTGCTGATGACAGAGCGGGGAAAGATCGAGCAGGTCAATCGGGCTGCACGCCAACTGCTGGGTATCCACCAATTGAAACAGGATAATAACCAGATATCACACTATCTATCCCAATTGAAAACGCTGACTGAAATCAATCACAGCCTTATGGATAAGGCTGAAACGCTCTGGAGTGGTCAGACAGAGATGATGGCGGATGATGGCGTGTATCATCAGGTACAGCTGACGGCCTCCATCACTGAAGAGTTGAGCCCGGATGGCGACAGGCCAGTGATCATCCTGACCCTGTGCGTATGATACATCGTGTGCCGGCTTACACGATCACTGCCAAGGCTTGGTGGTAGTTCAGGGCTGATCAGCCGCCACTTTCCCTGCTTGCACATACCAGCCGGAAATATCAAAGATACAGACTCCTGCCTATTGTGGGGCATGTTGATATCCGGTATCCATTTCAGATGACGAGTTGCCATGTTGTACCTGATCAGATGTTACAATCAGGCGTTTGTGCCCGGGTGGCGAAATTGGTAGACGCAAGGGACTTAAAATCCCTCGATGGAAACATCGTGCCGGTTCGACCCCGGCTCCGGGCACCATTTACTATATGCAAACGAGAACACCCATTAAGTGGTACTGTTGATAGTTTTGGATGACGGTATTTTTCTGGGAGTTTCGTCAACAACTCTGGCAGTTGGTGGCTCATGAACAGAATGTTTGATCTGCTCTATCTCAAACTGCTTTTCTCGCGTCCAGTGCCGGTGAGAGAGTAAGAGTGCGAAGACGATCACTACTTACAGAAAGCCGAGTAGCCGTTTCTGTTTAATCATCATTCTGGTTTGAGCAGGTGCTCTCCTGCTGTGGTTCTGCCATCCGGCTACCAACGCTCCATCACGATTTGGGTCAGTGCCTCAATATGGTCGTCCCGGTCATTGAGGGCAGGAATATAGTTGAATTGCATCCCTCCGGACTGGGTAAACAGTTCACGATTCTGAATGGCGATCTCTTCCAGTGTCTCTACGCAATCTGCAGAGAACCCCGGGCAGATCAAATCAACCGACTGGATGCCCTCTCGCATTGGTAGGGCCTCCAGTGTCTCGTCAGTATATGGCTTGAGCCACTCCTCACGGCCAAAGCGTGACTGAAAGACCATCTGATATTGGTCGGGTTCCAGTCCCAGACGCTCAATGACTCCTTTTGTGGTTGCTTCGCACTGATCACGATAGGGGTCTCCCAGGTCGTGGTAGCGTTGGGGTAGTCCGTGGAAGGAGAGGAGGAGTTGCTGTGCGGACCCTCGCTCATCCCAACTGTCCCGAACCGAGCTGGCCAGTGCATCGAGATAGGCGGGATGGTCGTGGTAGTGGCTGATGAAGTTCAGTTCCGGAATGGCTCGCCAGCCCTGAAGTACCCTGGAGACGGCATCGAATGTCGAGCCGGTTGTGGCGGCTGAATACTGTGGATAGAGGGGGAGTACGATAATTCGGTTGACGCCTTCCGCTTTCAACTGTTCAAGTGCAGAGGCGATGGAGGGGTTACCATAACGCATTCCCAGTGTGATGGGCACATTCTGTCCGGTCTCTTCATTCAGTCTGCTATTGAGGGCCTCACACTGCTGTCGGGAGATGATTAGCAGTGGGCCACCCTGGTCGGTCCATACTTTTTGGTAAGCCCTGGCAACCTTGGCGGGGCGGACCCGCAGGATGATTCCGTGCAGGATCAGCCACCATGGAATACGGGCGACATCGACCACCCGGTGGTCCCAGAGGAATTCGGCCAGATAACGCCGAAGCGCAGCCGGTGTGGCCTCATCCGGTGTGCCGAGATTGGTGACCAGTACGCCGGTTTTTGGTTTTGTGCTCATCGGGATGGCTCAGCTGTTGTGGCTGCCGTCGCAGAGTGCACCGTTCGCCGATTTCTTGCACCCGCAGAAATGGACGGTGCCGTCACTATCGGCCGTATAGGCTATCGGCTGAAAGTTGCTTCCCTGGTGGGAACCGTCGCAGAATGGTTGTTCCGCACTCTTTCCGCAGGAGCACCAGTAGTAGGTCTCTCCTGCTTTTACCTCAACAGCGTAAGGGGCCATTTGTGGGCTGACAGGTTGTGACATGGGCTTCTCCGGATGGATCAGTTGGTGATTGGTAACAGCCGGGATTGTAGTATAGAACGCAACGGATTATTACCCGCTTTTGTGGCAAATTCAGTGGGTGGTCAAGGCGCCCCGTTTCTCTGTCCAACCAGTCTGCACCACTCTTCCCGATATTCAGGGGGCTCCATTCGGAACCATTGTGAATAGATCTGTATGAGCCCCTCGGACTGTTCAGAGAGGATGCCGGAGAGGACGATGGTCCCTGAGCGGGAGACAAGTGCGGCAAACCTGGGTGCAAGCTGTTCCAGTGGTCCCGACAGGATGTTGGCCAATAGCAGCTCGGTCTCTTTCTGGCCGTCAAATTCCTCGGGTAAGAGTGGTTTGATCTGTTCGACCCCGTTCTTTGTGGCATTGTCTCTGGTGGCGATCAGTGCCTGGGGATCGTTGTCGATGGCGTAGATGTGTGATGCCCCAAGTCTGGCTGCCGCAATAGCCAGAATACCGGAGCCGCAGCCGTAGTCGATCACGGTGTTCTGTTCGGGTGGGTGACTGTCCAGCCATTCCAGGCAGAGTGCGGTGGTGGGGTGTGTGCCGCTACCAAAGGCGAGACCGGGGTCAAGCAGGATATTGATGTCATTGGGGTCGACAGGTTCACTCCAGGAGGGGATGATCCAGAGCCTCTGGCCGAAGTGCATCGGGTGGAAATCATCCATCCAGGCTCGAACCCAATCCCGCTCCTCCAGTTCGGTAATGGTTACCGATGAGGTAATGGATTGGGGGAGCTGCTCACGCAATTGCTGCGCTACCCACTGCTGCGGGAGTTCGGCGTCAAACAGGCCGACTACATCAATTCGATCCCACAGCGGGGTCTCACCGGGTGCAGGTTCGAGCAGGGGTTGATCGGCGCCGTCTTCGTAGGTGACCGAAACGGCTCCCAGCTCCATCAGCAGGTCGGAATAGGCCTCTGCGGTATCTTGCGGGCTGGTGAAGCGGACCTGAAACCAAGGCATGCGTCGGTGTGCTACAGATCCAGTTTCTTTTCCAGATAGTGGATGTTGGTTCCGCCTGTGACAAAGTTGGCATCTCGTACGATATCACGGTGGAGATCGATGTTGTTGCGGATGCCCTCAATCACCAACTCATCGAGGGCGGTACGCATTCGTGCGATGGCTGTCTCCCGGTTCTCACCATAGCTGATCAGCTTGCCGATCATGGAGTCGTAGTGCGGAGGGACGCTGTAGCCGGTGTAGAGGTGTGAATCAACCCGAACGCCAATGCCGCCTGGGGCGTGGTAGGTGGTGATCTTGCCGGGTGACGGGATAAAGGTACGAGCATCCTCGGCGTTGATCCGGCACTCAATGGCGTGGCCACGGATCTTGATGTCCTTCTGTTTGTAGGCGAGTGGCTCGCCTGAGGCGATACGAATCTGTTCACGCACGATATCGACACCGGTAATCATTTCGGTGACCGGGTGTTCCACCTGGATACGGGTGTTCATCTCGATAAAGTAGAACTCCCCGTCCTCATACAGAAATTCGAAGGTTCCGGCACCGATATAGCCGATCTCCTGACATGCCTTGGCGCAGCGCTCGCCGATTTCGGAACGCAGTGATTTGGTGATTCCGGGAGCGGGTGCCTCTTCCACCACTTTCTGATGGCGGCGCTGCATGGAGCAGTCACGTTCGGCAAGGTGGACGGCATGGCCATGCTCATCCGCCAGTACCTGGATCTCCACATGGCGGGGGTTCTCCAGGAATTTCTCCATGTAGACCATGTCGTTGTTGAAGGCGGAGGCCGCTTCGGTGCGGGTCATGGTGATTGCCTGCAGCAGGGTGGCCTCACTGTGGACGACGCGCATCCCTCTTCCGCCACCCCCGCCGGCCGCCTTGATGATGACCGGGTATCCAATCTCCCGGCCAAGACGCAGGTTGGTCTCATCATTGTTGCCCAGAGGGCCATTCGAGCCTGGTACGGTCGGGACACCGGATGCCTTCATTGCCTTGATCGCCTCGACCTTGTCCCCCATCATGCGGATGGTGTCGGCCTTGGGGCCGATGAAGCGAAAGCCGCTCTGTTCGACCCGTTCGGCAAAGTCGGCATTCTCGGAGAGGAAACCGTAGCCGGGGTGGATGCCCATTGCATCGGTCACCTCGGCGGCACTGATGATGGCCGGAATGTTCAGATAGCTTTCGGTGGAAGGAGGGGGGCCGATGCAGACCGATTCGTCAGCCAGGCGGACATGCTTCTGGCTGTGGTCGGCAGTGGAGTGGACCGCTACGGTCTTGATGCCCAGCTCTTTACAGGCGCGCAGAATGCGTAGAGCGATCTCGCCACGATTGGCAATTACAATCTTATCCAACATGATGGTTTCTACTCGATTACAAAGAGCGGTTGTTCAAACTCGACGGCCTCGGCATTGTTGACCAGAATGGCTCTGACCGTGCCGGAAGCATCAGCCTCAATCGGGTTGAGGATCTTCATCGCCTCGATGATGCAGAGTGTGTCTCCAATCGCGACGGTATCACCAATTTCAACAAATGGCTTTGCGCCGGGAGAGGGTGAGCGGTAGAAGGTGCCGACCATGGGTGACTTCACCTCGTGCCCGTTGAAACTTGCAGGTGGTACTGCCACGCTCTCAACAGCGGGCTCGGCTGCGACGGCTACTGGCGCAACGGCAACAGGGGGTGGTGCGGCGACAGGAGCGGCCTGCCCGTATCGGCTGATACGAACGGCATCATCCCCTTCGTGGATCTCGATTTCGGCGATGCCGGACTCTTCCAGTAGCTCAATCAGCTTTTTTACTTTGCGAATATCCATGGCAATTATCCTTGTTTGTCGGTCAGATGGTGCTGTGCCGCCTCAAGTGCCAGTGAATATCCCTGTGCACCCAGGCCGACAATGACACCATGGGCAATATCGGAGAGGTAGGAGTGGTGTCTGAATGGTTCACGCCGGTAGGTATTGGAGAGGTGAACCTCGATAAAGGGGATTTTGACGCCCAGCAGGGCGTCCCGTATGGCGACACTGGTGTGCGTCAATGCGGCAGGGTTGATGATGATGAACGCCACCTCTTCATCAGCGGCCTGGTGGATGCGGTCAATCAGTGCGGATTCTGCATTGCTCTGGAGGTGGTGAAGTTGATGACCGTAGTCTGCCGCTTGTTGCTGTAGTCGTTGCAGGATGGTCTCCAGAGAGTCTGCACCGTAGTGGTTCGGTTCACGTTTGCCCAGCAGGTTGAGATTGGGGCCGTTTAGAACCAATAGTGTAGCCATCTTTGGCAAATATCCCCATTACTGTTTTCAGATGGCGGGTATTTTGTCGCAGATTGGAAGAAATGTCTACGATCTGGTCAGTTTTTTACTGTTTCGTTCCTGTTTGAGGTAGATCGATTCAATAAGAGAGCTAATGGCTACAAAAGTGGGGTAATGACCTTGAGGATTTCCGCTCGGGTCAGTTCGCCACGGTGGGTAGAGATCAACTTGCCGGTGCGGTCAAAGATTGCGGTGTATGGGAGTACAAAGTGTTTGTTGCCGAGCTTGACAGAGAGTTCCAGTCCACTCTGTTCCCCGAGTAAGGTGGGGTAGTTGATCTGCTTTTGTTCGGCAAAGTCCGCCACAGCATCTGCATCATCGATGGCGATCCCGACAAACTGCACCTTCTGGTCGTCCAGTTCCTGCTGCATCGAGATAAAAGCTGGAATCTCCCGCAGACAAGGTGGGCACCAGGTGGCCCAGAAGTTGAGGATCACTACCTCCCCCTGCCATTCGTTGAGGTTGTGTGAAACTCCATCCAGATCGTAGAGTGCCTGCTGGGGCAGTCGGTCTCCGCCTGCCGGATAGGGGAAGGCAGCGGCTGCGTAGAACAGTAGGGTCAGAAATGGTATCAGTCGAGTCAGGAGTTTCATTTCAGTGCATTGCGAACATGTTCAGTAAAGGGTTTTGCTGCCATGAATTGTACCAGACGGGCCGATTTGACCTCCTCACCATTGCGGTCGAAAAAGAGCAGCGCCGGAGGGCCGAAGATGCCCAGTTTCTTCATCAACGCCTGATCGGCATCATCGTTGGCCGTTACGTCTGCCTGAATCAGCATTGCCGGTGCCAGGGCTTGCTGAACAGCCGGATCGGTAAAGGTGAGTGCCTCAAACTCCTTGCAGGAGATGCACCAGTCGGCGTAGAAGTCCAGAAACAGTGGTTGATTGTTGGCTTTGGCTTGGGTCAGGGCCTGTTCCAGGCCATCGACCCCCTTGATCTGCCGGAAGGTAAGATGTTGGGATTGTGCGGATGGATTGCCGCCTCCGGCAGACAGCCCCTTGAGTGGCTGAAACAGCTCCTTGCCCCCTGAGGCGACACCGATGATCAGCAGTGTGCCATAGATCAGCATCAAAAGCCCGACACCTTTCCATAGCTTTTTCCAGCCACTACTTGGGCTGGGGAGAGGGTCAAGGGCACCCATGTAGACGGCCGGGATGATCAGCAGGGCGGCCCATAGCAACATGGTGATGGAGAATGGAATGATGCGTTCCAGCATCCATACCGCTACGGCCAGCAGCAGTACACCAAAGAATGCCTTGACCGCATCCATCCAGCCACCAGCCCTGGGTAGCAACTTGCCGGCCGAAGTACCGATTGCGATCAATGGAATTCCCATGCCGAGGCTCAGGGCAAACAGTGCCATGCCGCCCAGCACGGCATCACCGGTCTGGCCGATGTAGATCAATGCACCGGCCAATGGTGCAGCAACGCAGGGGCCGACAATCAGTGCCGAAAGCAATCCCATGATAGCCACACCGGTCAGTGATCCTCCTTTTTGACGGTTGCTTACCTCCGCCAGTTTGCCCTGGATGCTGGCAGGCATCTGCAGTTCGTAGAAGCCGAACATCGATAGCGCCAGCAGGACGAAGATCAGGCTGAATGTGCCCAGAATCCACGGATTCTGGAATGCAGCCTGCAGATTTTCACCAAACAGGCCAGCCATAACCCCTGCAAAGGTGTAGGCGACAGCCATCGCCAGTACGTATACCAGTGACATCACAAAAGCCTTGCGGGTGGTAATGTCTTCACCTTGCCCTACGATGATGCCGGAGAGGATCGGGATCATCGGGAAGATGCAGGGTGTAAAGGCCAGCAGCAGTCCAAAGCCGAAAAAGCTGAGCAGGGTCAGCAGGGTATTCCCACTGCTGAGAGAGGCTGCAATCTGGTCCTGTTCACTCAGTGCAGGCGTGGACTGATCAGCAACTGCTTGTGACTTTGACTCAGGAGTGGATGCCGACTCGGCTGCCGCTGTCGATACTTGTGTTGGTTTCGGTGTATAGGCAGGCAGATTGAGGGTGACACGCTTGGTGATTGGAGGGTAACAGATGCCCCGTTCTGCACACCCCTGATAGATGACTCGCAGTGTTCCACTGGATGCCTCACTGGTTGGGCGGATCAGCGGCAGGTCAATGGTTTTTACGTTGTGGTAGACCTCCAGTGTTCCAAAAAACTGGTCCTCCTTCATCTCGCCGGGTGGCAGCGTGGGAGAGCCAAGAGAGAGATTCTGGGCGTCACTGAGGTGGAATTTGAACTTGTTGCGGTAGAGGTAGTGGTCGTCGGCAATGTCCCACTGGAGCCGAATGGAGTCTTCCGTCGGTTCCTGGTGAGTGAAGACAAAGGCCTCGTCCGGATGAAGCGGTTCATCGCTGTCCATCAGGCCGAAAGAGTTCATCATTCCACCCAGCTCCTGAAGCGGATCAGGCAGTTCGGCAAGAACAGAAGTGGATAGCAGTAGCGAGAATAGAAATGATATGGCGTGCGTGTAGGTTTGTTTCATCATTGTTCCGATATTTCTCTGGTCGACTCAGAAATCCACTGCAGATAGCTGTCAGCTCCCTGTTTGATGTCGATGCTGATTACTTCTGGCTCTTCGTAGGGGTGGTGTTGACGGACTGTCGATTCAATGGATTGATATAGCCTTTTTGTTGTCTTGATGATTAATAGGATCTCCTGGTCCTGCTCTATATTCCCTCGCCAGCGATAAATTGAGGTAATGGTGCCGGTCAGATTGACGCAGGCAGCCAGCTGTTGTTCGACAAGAAGGTGCGCAATTCGTTCCCCACTCTCCCGATTGGGGCAGGTGGTGAGTATGACGCAGTAATCATCGGTGGTGTACGACATGCAGCCAGAGAATACAGTACAATCCGTTTGATATGAATCCTTTCAGAGTGCTGTTTCTTCTCTTTCTTGTGGTCCCGATCCTCGAAATCTATCTGTTGATAGAGGTAGGGGGGTGGATTGGTGTGGTACCGACGGTACTGCTGGTCGTCTTGACTGCGGTGGTTGGGGTCAATCTGCTGCGTGCGCAGGGGCTGTCTACATTGATGGAGGCACAGCAGAGTCTGGCAAATGGCCAACTGCCTGCCACTCAGTTGCTGGAAGGTGCAGCCCTGCTGGTGAGTGGAGCACTGTTGCTGACCCCCGGCTTTTTTACCGATACGATCGGATTTCTGGGTTTGATTCCGATAACCCGTAAGTGGCTGGTCCACTCGATGTTGAGCCGTATCTCCATGGTCAATATGCAGATGGGAGGGGCGGGGCAGACTCGTTATCAGCATACGGAGGGGGTTGTTATTGATGGTGAGTTCCACGAAAAAACGGACAAACAGCTGAATAACAAGTAGAGCGGCGACTCTGGAGCATGTTTAGGAGTGCTTGCTTGACCGTGTGCAGCGTATAGTCAGTGTATGAAAATCATCGTTCATGTTGGTTTGCATAAAACAGCAACCACCTTTCTGCAGAGAAAACTGTTCAGCAATCTCCCGGATGATGTGGGGTATAACCCACCTGCTGTCATGCATCTGATCAGTGCAATCTTCGAGTTTGGATTTGATGTCGAGTCACGACTTGAGGCACTGAACGGGTTATTGGGTCAACTTGAAAAAGAGCACCGGTGGAGAGTCCTGCTGATTTCCTCTGAACATATTTCCCAAGATATGTTCAGGCAGAATTATGGAGAAAATATTGAGAAGCTGTCCGCTCTTTTTCCATCGGCCGCGATCATTCTTTTCTTCCGGGATCAGGCAAACTGGTTGGTCTCCTGTTACAAGGAGTCCATTAAAAACAGATGTTACCAGTCGATCGAAGATTTCCTGAATTATAAGGATGGGCACTTTAACCCGACCAATGAAAAATATAACCGTGCAGGCATGCCTGTGCTGGATGTGTACAAGTCAGACTGGTTCTCTCTGGGAGAGCAGTATGAAAACCGTTTTCAGGCGTGCCACTTTTTCCGGTATGAAGATCTGGTCTCCAATCCGGAGAGCGTTGCAGGAGAGATCTATCGGGTGCTTGGGTGTAATCTGGATTGGAAGGCACCGGCGGCGAGGGACAGGGAGAATGTGGGGCTCAGTCTTCCGTCAATACAGCTGTTGATTTCAGTGAACAGGTTCTGGTCACTTTTTGTTCCGGTGCATTCCTGTCGGGAACATGATGAATATCGGATCAAGATCGAGTCCAGCAGGGCTTCCCTATATAAAAAAGAGAAGTTGAAGCTTGCATACCGAATATCCAGACTGTTTCGCTCGCTGTGGCATCACTATGGTTTGAGAAGAGTGCTGTTGATGGTTGATCAGCGGTACAAGCGGAGATTCTCACACAGCTACATCTCAGACCGGCAGAGGCAGATGGTTGGAGAGATCCATGACGAGAGTAATGCACGGGTGCGTTCCTTGAAAGGGTTTGTCGATGTGGATGGGGTGGCCGTTCAGGATTGAGAGTGAAAGTGTAATATCGTGTTGACATGGTGGTATGTATTTTATTTATAAAACAATGGCTTGATTTTTTTGTTGATGGGTTTTCAGAAAGAGGTCCACCACCGGTGCGACTTTGATTGGAGTATGTGATTGATCTGGAAAGCAGATTTTTCGAGCATTGCGTACCAGGTCAGATCATCTATAATTGTAGAAATTTTTAAGGATTCTCTTAGGTCTGATCTGTGAATGTCTTGCGAAATAACGTTCTACTGACGGGCGCTGCAGCGTCAGTGGTTTTTGTCGTCTCGGTCGATGCAGCTGGAGATCAGCAGGCGGCATCAGATGTTGCCATCGATGCGGTCAACAGTGCGATCCAGAGCGGAATTTCCACACTGCATGATGATGCACCCGACTGGCTTGGCCGAACCTCCATTGAGGTTCAGATGGAGAAGGGTTTCAAGCCTACCTATGAGGTCGAGACGGTACAGCCGATCCACCAACATACCGAAAGCGATATGTATTTTTGGCAGCTGAATGCCAGAAATAGAGATTCGAACTCAAGTTATAACCTGGGTGTTGGATATAGAAATATCATTACCCCTGACTGGCTTCTTGGCGTAAACAGCTTTTATGACTATACAACCGTCAATTCGCATAGAAGGCTTGGCTTGGGTGTCGAGGCGATCTCACACCATTTTGAGGCGAGGCTGAACAGTTACAGCGCCATTTCAAAAAGAAAGCAGACTGGAACCAGTGAGTTTGAGGAGGCACTGGATGGCTGGGATGTGGAGGTGGGTGGCGCTATTCTACCGTTTGACCGGGATTTGAAAATATACCTCTCGCATGCCGAGTATGATGCCAAGAATACGGATGACTACAAGGATAACCGGCTGAGGGTCATCTATCCGATTACGACCAATCTGGAACTCGAGGCTGGCTTTATCAATGAGGAGGACAAATACAGTTCTCTCTCCAAGGATAGAGGATTTGCAACCATTAAATATACGTTCGGAAGTGGTCGTAGCGAGAGTGGTGCCAATGTGATCTCTCTTCAGGAAAAGCTGCTGCAGCCTGTAGAGCGTCGTCATGAGATTGTTGTCGAAAAGACGGTTAACGCATCCGTGACCGTTTCCAGAGGTAATTGATCATGCGCATGAACAAGGTGATTGTGCTGCTGGGACTGATGCTAATTTCTCTGGGAGCCCATTCCGCAGGGAATGTCTCCAACTCCTGGGTGACCACCTATAACACAACCATCAAGAAGCTGGAGATCTGGAACAGCACCACTTCACAGTGGCTGGTGCTCAGTGAAACCTCCAAGACGGTGAACATTGCTTCCGTGTCTGCGGGGGCAGAGATCGGGAGTATGGTGGATGCAGGGCTCTCCCTGCCGTATGGCACCTATACCAAGGCGAGAGTGACCGTGGATGATGAGTTTACGGTGGCTGCCTGTGGGTCATCCGGGGCCAACTGCATGACGGGGGCTGCAGCCAGTGGTACCATTGCGGCGGCCACCAATGCGGGTACGGTCACCGCAACCAGTTTCAATTTTCTGATCGACTTCTCGACGGATGTGACCTCTGCGAATCTGAGTGCGAACAATGCCACGGCAATTTCCGGTGGTGTTGAGATTCAGTACACCTTTACAGCACCGTTCGAGCTGGATGCGACCACTACCTCCCTCTCCATTGATATTGCCTTTGATCTTAACAACGTCTTCTATTTTGATAGTGGATCAAACTACATCAATATCGACTTTCCGAAAGTCACGATCACGGTGCAATAGAGCAGAGCATCTCATTAGCGATGTTGCTCAAGCCACGCCTCCCAGCTTTCATATAGTGTCTGGTTGAGGGCGGCCTTGGCCACCTTCGGGGCAAGGTCCTGCGTATAGTCCGAATTCTGTTCAATGTGGTCAGACAGGCTATGGAAGCCTCCGGCCTCTGCAAAGATCAATCGACCGGCCGCATAATCCCATAGACGCTGTCCACCATGAAGATAGAGTTGCAGGCGGCCGGCCGCCATCCAGCACCAGTCGAGCGCCACACTGCCGATGCTGCGTTGGGAACGATAGGGATAGTGTGTCGCCAGATTGCAGGCCAGCGTTTCCGGTAGGCGCTTCAGGTCCACCATCGCCACGCAGTCAGCAAGCTGTGTCCGCTGTTCTGCGAGCAGTAACCGTTTCTCATTGAGCCATGCACCCTGTCCGGTCTGGGCTGAGAAGCACTCCTGGCGGATCGGGTCATAGATGATGCCCAGCTCCGTCTTGCCTTGATGAAGATAGGCGAGGGAGACGGCAAAACAGGGCATGCCTGCAACAAAGTTTGCGGTGCCATCCAGTGGGTCGAGGCACCAGATGCCATTGTCTGAGTCGGTCAACAGTCTCTGTTGCTCCTGTTGTGGCATCTCCTCACCGAGAAAGGCGATATCTGGATAGTGTTCGGAGAGTGATGTGCAGATTCGCTGTTGAAGAGCGATATCTGCGGCGGTCACCAGGCTGCCATCCATCTTGGTGTTGCTTTCGGTCTGGCGGTAGCGCGGCAGGATCTCCCGATCGGCGCTCTCCATGATCAGGTGTTTCAAAAATGTGATATCGAATTCCATAACCGATTGTTGCTAAAGTTGTGAGTTGGGGGAGGCTGTCATTGATTTCTGATCAGAACGGCTGCTCAAATAGCAAGGCTCTTATAGATACTTCCTCAGCACGTTGGACAATAGTTCCTTGTCAAT
Organism: uncultured Piscirickettsiaceae bacterium; assembly: GCA_964344785.1. Classification (GTDB taxonomy): domain Bacteria; phylum Pseudomonadota; class Gammaproteobacteria; genus Thiopontia. Next base: position 26,465 of record CAYFOR010000004.1, on the reverse strand, counting down.
CGGCTTTGCGACAAAATCATCACAGCCTGCTTCATCAAACTGCTCACGGTGTTTCTGCATGACATTTGCGGTTAAGGCGATAATTGGAACCTGGTTGCCTTCGGCTCGCAATACCTTGGTTGCCTCGATCCCATCCATCTCCGGCATCTGCATATCCATCAGAATCAGATCAAACTGATTGGATCTGGCCTGATCTACGGCCTCTTTACCATTAGTGGCAGCGGTTACGGTCAATCCCATTTTCTCCAGGATACGCTGCTCCAGCAGTCGCAGTGCGGGGGTATCCTCTGCGATCAGAACATGACCTGTCAGTGCTGCTTTCTGAGCGCTGTGTTTTGTTTCCGCATCATGCGGGCTGAGTGGTTGTTCTGGATGGTCGCTTCTCCGGTATGGCAATACCAGCTCAAACTCCGAGCCTTCGCCTTCCACGCTGGTGACGTTAATGGTCCCGCTCATCAGTTTTGCAAGATTGAGGGAGATGTAGAGCCCCAATCCAGAACCACCAAACCGTCTCGAAATGGACCCATCCGCCTGCTTGAAGCGACCAAACAGTTGATTCAATATCTCTGTCGGCATACCGATTCCGGTATCTGTTACCGTAAAAATGAGTTGGCCGCTCTCAACTCGTGTCTGGAGCGAAATGGAGCCCTGCGCTGTAAACTTGATCGCATTGCCGATCAGGTTGAGCAGTATCTGCTCGATACGCTTTTCATCCCCGATCAGCAGATGCGTTTCTACATTTTGCTGATCGACAATAAACTTCAGTCCGGCATCCTGAATTTGTGCACTCAGCAGTTTTACAACCCCTTCCAGCAATCTGCTCAGGCTATAGAGTGCTTCATCAATCGTAAACTTGCCTGACTCGATCCTGGACATGTCCAGAATATCGTTGACCAGTGCCAGTTGTGCCCGACCCGAATGCTCTATTGAACGTAAAATCTCGGTAGCATCGCTTTGTGGACAGTGCTGATTGCCGCAGTGCCCGTCTTCCAGAAGGTTTCCGCTATTGCCAATGATTGATGTCAGGGGGGTACGCAGTTCATGACTCATGGTTGCCAGGAAGTTGTCTTTCGCCTCTATGGCCTTCTCAAGTTCAAGCTCGGTCTCTTTCTGGTTGGTAATCTCCAGGATCATGCCCTGAGATCGAGTCGGTTCACCGGCATCATTGTATTCACTGCAGCCACGCTGAATAAGCCATTTGATGCGTTGATCAGGCATCAGCAGTCGGTGGGTGACCTCATACTCTTCTCCTGACGCCAGTGACTCCGCATGGGCACGATCAACCCGTTCACGGTCCTCTGGATGGATGGCGTTGAGAAAACCTTCAGAGGATGCTTCAAACTTGTTCTGATCGATCTCAAGCAGACGAAACATTTCGTTGGACCAGATCAGTTCTCCGCTGACCAGGTCCAGGCACCAGCTACCTACCTGTGCAATTTTCTGTGTTTCATTGAAGAGTTTCAGTAATCGATCCTTCTCCTCGCTGGTCATCTGCAGTTGGGCCTGAGAAGTCTCCAGATTGTTCTCGGACTCTTTCCGGGCACGCTGCTCCTGCTTCAGGTAGAGATAGTTCTGCAGGTGCGTTGACACTCGCTTCAACAATACAACCGCTTCAAATGGTTTGCTGATGTAGTCGGCCCCTCCAACTTCAAACCCTTCGACCATATGCTCGGTCTGGCTCTTTGCCGTCAGGAATAATACGGGAATGGCACTGGTTTCCGGTCGGCCCTTGAGGCGAGTACAGGTCTCATACCCATCCATTCCCGGCATCTCGACATCCAGCAGGATCAGGTCGGGCCGATACTTGGCGGCAATCAGAAGTGCCTCTTCTCCACTTGTGGCAACAGACAGCATGTACTGATCTTTCAAGATGGCGCGCACCAACCGTATATTGGGCGGCATGTCATCCACGATCAGTATGTGAGCCCTATTTTCCATCGGCCTGTTCAATTCCGTTTTCCGGGGGGGGGCATGTTTGTCATGGGTTCAGGCCTTGCCATCTTGCTTCATCTCTGTCCGAAGCAGATTTCGTGCTGCCTGAAAATCAAATGAATCAATCAACCGATCCATCTCTGTCAACGAAGCCTCTCCAAGCTGCTGCAATATGATGTGCCGGACTTTCTTGAACTGCTCCTCTGCGTCCAGGTTATTCTGTTCCAATAACAGCAACAGGTGATCCATTTCCTCATCATGTTGCCCGGAAGTGGCAATCTGCTCTATTTCGCTCTCCTCCAGCGCAGAGAGTTGTTCAACCGATGAAGCAACCACCTCCATCTGTTGCCTCAACGAATCAATCTGTGCCTGATCAACGGCTTCAGATTGCCGCAATCGCTTCTCCACCTCGGCGGCCTCTTGCAAAATCTCATGCGCACCAATATTTGCAGCGACCCCCCGCAAGGTATGGACTGTTATTCTGGCCTCATTCCACTGTCTGTGGTCGAATTGGCTTTGCAGCAGTTCAATCTGCTCCCGGCCTTGTGCTACAAAATCGGTTACCACATCCAGATAGAGCGCCTGGTCACCAATGACTCGACCCACCCCCTCTTCGACATTCAGGCCCGGCAGTGTAGTGGGCCATGTTTTCCCCTGCCGGATGGCTGGTTGAACAGGCTTTGTCTGCCCCTCCGGATCGGCATAATGGATGATGATTCGATACAACTCATCTACATCGATGGGCTTGAACAGAAAATCATCCATTCCAATCTCAGCCGCTCGGTCACGGTCCTCCTTCATTACATTGGCGGTCATTGCAACGATAGGTAGCTTTTCGTGCCCAAGTTGTTCACGTATTTGCCGGGTTGCCTCAAAGCCATCCATTCCGGGCATCTGCAAATCCATCAGGATCAATGAAAAACGGTTCTCTTGCTGCAGTTGTTCAACGGCCTCATAGCCATTGTTGGCCACCACGACTTCTACACCAACATGCTTAAGAATCTCTACTGCAACCTGCTGATTCAACTCATTGTCTTCAGCCAATAGCACACGGATGCCCTGCAGGTCCGGTAGTGAAGCATGCACCTCTTCAACTGGGGTGGACTCTTTGATCTTGATATGGAAAGTGAACCGGGTCCCCTGATCCGGTTGGCTGTCAACGAGGATCTCTCCCCCCATCAACTCAATCAACTGCTTGCTGATCGCCAGCCCCAGACCGGTACCACCATATTTTCTGGTTGTTGAGGCATCCGCCTGGGTAAAGGGCTGGAACAGTCGCCCACACTGCTCCTTCGTCATGCCGATACCACTATCTTCAACCACACAGTGCAGCTGTAATCCGCTTTCAGAGGGTTCGCTGCGGATATGCAGTGAGATGGTCCCCTGATCGGTGAACTTGATCGCATTGTTCAGCAAATTGAGCAGCACCTGCCGTACTCGCGTCGGGTCCCCCTCAATCCATGTCGGCACATCCCTCGCTATATTCAATACAAACCGGAGCGATTTGCTTTGAACCTCTTCAGACAGGAGTTCGGAAATCTGCTGAACCTGCTCCTGAAGGTTGAAGGAGATGCTCTCGATCGTCAGTTGTCCCGCCTCGACCTTGGAGAAATCAAGGATGTCATTGATGATATGCAATAGGGATTGGGAAGACCGCTCTATTTTCTGCAGGTAATCGCGCTGCTGCTCCGGGATATCATGCTGCTGTGCCAAGTGGCTGAGTCCAATCACCGCATTCATCGGGGTGCGAATTTCATGACTCATATTGGCCAGAAACTCGGACTTGGCCCTGCTCGCATCCTCGGATCGCTCTTTTTCAACCACCAGCGCCCGATTTATCTGCTCAATCTCTCTGTTGAGTCGATGCAATTTCTTGGTCCACCAGAGAAAGCCCAAAGTGACCAAAAGTGCTCCGGCCAGAATCTTCCAAATCAGGGTGTAGTCGACACGGCTCTTGAACTCCACCGAGTTCCATCGGTTGTAGACTGCCTGAATTTCCTCTTCAGTGATGGTATTGATCGCTTTCTGCATAATCGTATGTAGCAGGGGTTCGTCTTTTCGGGTTGCGATACTCAGCTCCCAGTTCAAATCGAATTTTCCTGCAATCTTGATATCAACCATTCCCTCTTTTTGGATTAGATGGGCCAGATGAGGGATGGTGTCGATATAACCAAACAGCTCACCCCGACGAACCCGACCAATTCCTTCTTGTGTGCTGTCCACTTCAACCAAACCAAGTTCCGGATAGCGCTGTGACAGAATCTCGATGCCTGCAAATCCCTTCTGAATGCCTACCGGCCGATCTCCGATATCGTCTGGTTTTTCGATAAACAGCTCTTCCGAACGGGTGGCGATGACAAAAGGCAGTGACAAATAGGGAGAGGTAAAATCGAGAAACGTCGAGCGGTTGGGTGTCGCCATTGCCATCGGCATCAAGTCACATGCGCCTTGCCGTATGCGGTCGAGGCTCTGCTGCCAGGTTTCGGTTCTGACCAGTTCCAGTGAAAGCGTACTCCGGTTCTCCACCTGACGCATGAATTCGGCCCCCATGCCGATATAGTTGCCACGTTTGTCAATTCCCTCAATCGGCATCCAGTTTGGGTCAACACACATCCTGATGTCTGTTTTGCGATCAAGATAGGAGGACTCCTCACGGCTGTAATCGACCTTATGTGGCGGTTCTTCCGGTATCCAGCTCCATTTTCTATTGAGCTGAAGAATTTCATTCTGCGTCAAGGTACTGAATGCTTTCCCCAAAATGGAGGCTAGTAGCGGTGCATCCGCACGGACGGCTGCAACCGAGGTGATATCAATGTCTCCAATGATAAAAAGTGGTTTGATCTCCACCATATTGTTTTTTGTCAGTTGATAGTGGTCCTGATTGAAGCCGATAAAGTAGTCGGCTTTATGAGATATCAGTGCATCAAAACCCGAAAGAGAGTCATCAACGATTACACGCTCTATTTGCGGATGCTCTCTAAAAAAACTCTCCAACTCGACAATACCACTCCAATAGGCCACCCTTTTGCCGTAGAGGTCGCTCACACGATTGATTTTGGTCGGGCTCTCTTTGTGCCCATAGACGGTAATCAATACGCCGAATGGCAACTTGACGGGAATCAAGTTGGCTGTTTTGGCGAGCCCCTCTCCCCATGCACCAATCAGATCAATCTCACGATTGACGGTTTGTTCAATGATGTTTGAATAGAGGTTGTCGACGTATTTGAACTGTACCCCCAAACGACTTCCCAGCAGGTTATAGGCGTCCGGCAAAAAGCCACCAAGTGTACCGTCCGGCATTTTTACAAAATCGGGTTCGATCTCCCTGCTGGAACCACCTACGGTAATAACGGGGTGCTGTTCAAGCCACTGGCTCTCTTCAGGTGCCAAAATGATTACATTGCGCCGCTTGTGCTGATCTGGAGCAAACCATTTCGCTTGCAGCTTTTCGAGCTCGACACGTTCAATGGACTCAAACGCCTTGCCCAGAATGCCATGTAGAATCGGCCAGTCCTTGCGTACTTGGTAGTGGAGTCGGTTATCCCTGGATTGGTCGTACTCCTTGAACCAGCCACTGAGTTTCAGGTCGGTACGCATCTCCTGTTTGAGATAGTAGTCCATCACCGCATCCAGTTCGATCAAGGCATCGGCCTCTCCGCTGGCAACCATCTCTACGGCATCGGCAAATCTCTCTGTCTGAATCAGTTTGATCTGTGGGTGATTTTTCTGCAGATAGGGGATCTGCGCCCATCCGGCCGGCATCACGATCGTTTTATTCTGCATATCATCGATCGATACGATGTCCGTGGCGTCACGGTGGACCACAAATACGTTTTTTCCGGCGTAGAAGGGGCGACTGAAGAAGCCATGTTTTTCACGATGTTCATTGCGATAGAGTGAGTGGATGAGATCAATCTCTCGACGCTCAAACATCCGTTGCAGCTCATCCCATGGGTAGCCATTCACGAACTGAAGTTCGATGCCGACCCGTTCTGCCAGGTGTTTGAGCAGGTCGATGCTATACCCCTGGGCACTCTTACCGATGGCAAAGTCAAATGGGGGCCAGTCCAGATTGTTGCTGACACGAATTGTTGGATGCTGTTGCAGCCATTCATGCTCCTGCTCGGTCAGACCGAAAGCGGTCTGGCCCTGACTGGGGTGGGTCAACTCATCGGTTTCTGCTGCACTCAGGTTCAGGGCAAGCAGCAGGAAAAACAGAAGTGACCATCTGTTCATTTTTACTCAAAGGCTAATAAGAGCAAGAAGATTGATATCTGTTCGGGTATGGAAAAGTGGTTTTAATCTGTTGAGTTTTGGGCTCTCTTCCAGTGTCCCGATTTGCCACCTTTCTTCTCCAGTAGCCGGATGCCACCGATCTCCATTCCCCGGTCAACCGCCTTGCACATGTCATAGATGGTCAGCAGGGCAATCTGGGTGGCGGTCAGCGCCTCCATCTCCACGCCGGTCTGACCACGGGTTTCAACGGTACTGAGGCAGTGGACGGCGTTCTCCTCGGTGTTTGGGGTCAGTTGAATCTCTACATGGGTCAATGCCAGAGGATGGCAGAGCGGGATCAGGTCAGCCGTCCGTTTTGCCGCCATGATGCCGGCGATACGGGCAACGGCCAACACATCCCCCTTTTTATGTTCTCCCTGGGTGATCTTTTCGAGTGTGGAGGAGAGCATGGTGATCCGGCCCTCTGTGGTGGCAACACGCGAGGTGATGTCCTTTTCACCGACATCGACCATGTGAGCCTCTCCGGAGGTATTGAAGTGGGTCAGTTCGCTCATAGGTGTCTTCTCCATAGTATTCCGTTGTGCCCGGTCATATTCCGCGTTCGTCAGCATGAAGACGGTGGCGCAGTATTGATTTCAGGCGTGGAGACGGTAACTCCATTTTCATTTGGGTGGAAAAGTGAGAGACTAACATCATTGTGGATTGACGAAGAGTGGAATCATGATCAAGGTTCGATATTTTGCCAGCCTCAGAGAAGAGATGGGGCGGGATGAGGATGAAATTGATGCCTCAGGGGTTGCCACCATCAAGGATGTTTGGGAGCAGGTTTCGCAGCGGCGCGAACTTCCGTCCAATCTGCTGATGGCGAGAAATATGGACTACTCGGATATGGATTGTCCGGTGAGCGATGGTGACGAGGTGGCGTTTTTCCCTCCGGTGACCGGAGGCTGAGTGGTGAGAGTCGAGATACACAAACAGCCTTTCAACCCGTGGCAAGAGCTGCAACGCTATGAGCAGGAGGTGCTCGATGTCAACCATGCCGGACAGTACGGTGCGGCAACGGTCTTCAGTGGCACCATGCGTGATTTCAACGAAGGGAGCGGAGTGAGCGGGATGTTGCTGGAGTACTATCCGGGGATGACCGACAGCTACCTGGAGAAGATCTCCAGGGAGGCGGCCGAGCGCTGGGATATTCTGGACAGCCTGATTATCCATCGGGTCGGGGAGATGCGGCCGAATGACCCGATTGTACTGGTTGCGGCCTGGTCAGCCCACAGGGGAGAGGCGTTTCATGCCGCCAGGTACCTGATCGAGGAGTTGAAATCCCGTGCACCGTTCTGGAAGAAAGAGCAGCTTGAGGACATGTCGCGCTGGGTTGAGCATAATACGGTCGCCGACTGAGTCAGCGCCGTTTCCACGGCAGCAGAAAAACTCCCTGGCGCAGATATAGGAAAAAAATCAGAACCAGGATCAACGCATAGATCCAGCTCATGCCGAGCCAGCTTTCAATCTTGCCTTTCTCGATCCAGCCGTATGAGATATTGAACAGGTTGCTGAATACCATATAGAGCAGTACACCGGGAACCATCCCGGCATATTTGCCGCCACGTGGTGTGGTTCGACTCAGGGGTACTGCCAGCAGGGCCAGCAGGATGGTCATCACCGGCAAGGTAAATCGCCACTGCAGTTCTGCCTGATGCTGGAGTTTGTTCGATCCCCACAGGTCATGAAAGGGTATTGCCCGTCCTCGGGGTGCCTTGTTGCTCGATTTGGAAATCTCCATCAGGAAGCCGTACTCCTTGAATTTGAGAATTTCCATGTCGGGGTCACCCGGACGGCCGCTGTATTGTCTACCATCCTGCAGCACGAGCCATTTTCCGTCACCATCCTGATTGGGGTACAGCTCTCCAGTCTCTGCCGTAATCAGGCGAAAGCTGTCGGGTGGTACCGCTTCATAGAAGAAGACACCTTCCAGTTCCCGTTGATCGACCGAGATCTTTTCGGAGTAGAAGATCCGCCCATTTCCGCCACTAAGTGTCTTGAATCGTCCGGGAGAGAGTCCAACCAGATTGGCATTGGCATTGATCTCGTCATGGATGCGATTCATTTCGGTTTGGGCCCATGGCGTCACAAAGAGGATCAGGATTGCAACGACGAATGAGATGATCACTGCAAACCAGCGGACCCCCTTGGATGCGGTGAAGATATCGACGCCGCCGGCACTGAAGGCGGTTACCTCGCTTCCCTGGTAGAGCCGTCCAAAGGTGAGCAGTATCGAGAAAAAGAGGGTCATTGGAATGACCATGCCGAGATCGGTCGGGACACGCAGCCAGAATAGGTGCCAGATATGCTCGGGCGGGATGACGCCTGCGGCCGCCTTGGCCATCAGTCGACTGATTTCCAGCGTCATCAGCAGAGAGATCAGCACAGGGGTTGCAATCAACCAGGTCCAGATTACCTGGAGCATCAGGTACTTCTCGAGTGTGGTAAAGACCGGGCGGCGAGTTTTCTTTTTGGTGGGCACGATTGATCCCTCAATATAACCGCGGTATGTTACTACAATGGGTGGTATCTACAGTATTCCTTCTGTTCGGTGAGCCGGTTTTCATGAGATATCCGCTCGTTTCCGCTGTTTGGGGGGTGATTCGTCGGCGCAGATTCGCACCATGGCTGGTCGGAGCAGGCTTGCTGCTGGCCGTTTTGTACTGGGTAGAAGCCACCTTGGGGTGGCGTGAGGCGTTGTCACCATGGAAGACGGTTCCTCCTGTGTTGCTGCTGACAGCACTTGTTTTGACGTTGGCCAGTCTGCTGCTGAGAGCGATCCGGATTGTCGATCTTGTGTTTGGGGTGAGTGGAGTCGCTCTTCGAGAGCAAGGATTTCCGACCATTCGTCTGGCGCTGTTGCATAACCTGTTCAATAATCTGCTGCCGATGCGTCTGGGAGAGTTGACCTATCCGCTGTTGATGAAACGCTATTTTGGGCGGAGTCTGTGGTCCAGTGGCAGTGAACTGCTCTGGTTGCGGCTGCTGGATCTCCACTTTATCGGCTTGCTTGTGTTCTGGTTTCTACCGATCCCACTGGTTGAGGAATATCGGGCTATTCTGGTGATGCTGTGGGTTGGGGCCATTCCGTTGCTGTATCAGATTCACTGGCTGTTCAAGTCTCGAACTTCGGAGAACAGGTTGTTGAGGTTGGTCATTGCGGTTGTACAGCCGATGCCGAATCAACTCTGGCATTTTGTCCGGATCTGGCTCTGGACCGTACTGGCGTGGGGGGTCAAGTTCATTGCATTTGCGATGGTGGTGATCCACTTTTCCGGTCTGCAGTTGCCTCAGGCGGTGTTTGGGGTGATTGGTGGAGAGCTGAGTAGTGTTTTGCCGTTGCATGGTATTGCCGGTGCCGGGAGTTATGAGGTTGCGACGGTGGGTGCGCTGATGACGATGGAGGTACCGATGGAGCGGGCACTGTTGGCTGCGCTCAATCTGCATCTCTATCTGCTTGCAGCTTCTGTGCTGTTTGCCGTTTTATCGCTGCTGTTACCAGTCAAAACCGATACAATGGAGTCTGTTTATCGTTCTGATCATAATCAAGGCAAGGTCAATCAATGACGGAAGATCAATATATGAATGCGTCTGCCCCATCCCTCTCTATTGTCGTGCCACTCTATAATGAAGAGGAGAATGTCACGCCGTTGGTGGAGCAGGTGCACGATGCGCTGGGCTCGTATGAGGGGCCTTGGGAGTTGATACTGGTCAATGATGGCAGCAGTGATCAGACTGCCGAGCAGGTGAGAGCACAGATGGAGCGGTATGGGGACCATATTCGACTTGTTTCGCAATATCGCAATCATGGACAGACGGCGGCGATGCAGGCCGGTATCGACCTGGCCCGTGGGGATCTGATCGCTACACTGGATGGTGATCTGCAGAATGACCCGGCGGACATCCCGCGCATGGTCGAGGAGTTGCAGCGCCGTCGGCTGGATCTGCTGACGGGTTGGAGGAAGAACAGAAAGGATGCGTTGATTCTTCGAAAGATCCCGTCCAGAATTGCCAATCGCCTGATCTCCAGGGTGACTGGGGTGGTGATTCACGATTATGGCTGCAGCCTCAAGGTATATCGTGGCGAGGTATTGCGCCGTATCCGTCTGATGGGAGAGATGCATCGATTCATCCCGGTCTGGTTGGCGATGGTGACCTCTCCGGCCAGGATCGATGAGACCGTGGTGAACCATCGTCCTCGCATCTATGGGGTCTCGAAATATGGGATTTCCCGCACGTTCAGGGTCATCCTGGACCTGCTGACCGTATTCTTCTTTCTGCGCTTCAATAATCGTCCAGGCCATTTTTTTGGGATGATCGGTATCACCCTGGGAGCAATCGGCTCCGGTGGACTGCTTTGGCTGTTTGTGGAGAAGTTCATTTTCGATGCCGATATCGGAACTCGGCCGCTGCTGCTGCTTTCCGTACTGTTTGTGGTGGCCTCGATCCAGTTTATCACCACCGGTATTCTGGCCGAGATGATCACCCGGTCCGGGGGGCGGACAGGCCATGATCTGATTGCTGAAGAGCCGGATGCGCCCGATTGGTATCAGTCTGATCGTTAATTTACTGTATCGTTGCGGTATCAGACAGTGAATACGGACAGGCATCCGCTTACGGCGCTGTTCACCTCTCCCTGGAGTCTCTTTCCTGCCTTGGTTCTGGTGCTTTTTGTCGCACTGGATCTTCCGCTCTATGATGTGGATGAAGGGGCCTTCAGCGAGGCCACCCGTGAGATGCTGGAGAGCGGCAATTACCTCACCACGACACTCAATGGAGCCCCAAGGCATGACAAGCCCATCCTGATCTACTGGCTGCAGGCGGCGTCCGTCACGCTGTTTGGTCTCAATGAGGTTTCACTGCGCCTGCCTTCTGTAATCGCCTCCCTCTTCTGGGTTCTGGCGCTCTATCGCTTTACCGAACAGTTCACCGATCGGCAGACCGCAACCGTTACCGGGCTGATCTTCTGTCAGGCACTGCTGGTCGGGATGGTGGTTCGTTCGGCAACGGCCGATGCCTTGTTGAATCTCTTTCTCTCCCTGGCGCTGTTTGATATCTATCGCTATTACCAGGTGGTCGAGGGGGGGAGAACGCCATCACGCTGGTTGTTGCCGAGAGTCTATCTGTGGATGGGGTTAGGGCTGTTGACCAAGGGTCCGGTGGCGGTGGCTGTGCCGTTACTGGTGTCTGCGATCTTCTTTGTCTGGCAGGGAAACTGGCGTGCCTGGGTCGGGGCAGTCTTTTCGCCACTGGGCTGGGCTGTGTTGCTGATGGTTGCCGGCCCCTGGTATCTGGCCGTTTTGATGGACCCCTCCAGTGGTTTTCTGGAGGGCTTTATTCTCAAGCATAATGTAAGTCGCTTTACCGATACCATGGAGGGGCATGGAGGGCTGTGGTGGTACTATCTGATTGTGCTTCCATTGGTACTAACCCCGTTTACCGGGCTGTTTGTCCATCTTTTGCCCCTGTCCGGTATGTCCGGTACGGGACAATTGCGTCGTGAGTCCCCATTGCAGCGCTTCCTCTGGATCTGGTTTGTTGTGGTCTTCATCCTCTTCTCCTTTTCTGCAACCCAGTTGCCCCATTACATCCTGTATGGAGCGATTCCCCTGTTTCTGTTGATGGCGATGTTTCGTGACCGGTTACAGTCACACCTTCTGGCCTATCTGGTGCCGTTGCTGACGCTGCTGTTTCTGTTCTGGTTTCCGGAGATCTTGCAGATGGTCGCGGCCCGTTCTCCAGAAAATCTTTATCAGCAAGAGCTGGTCGAGGCGGTGGGAGGGGAGGTTACGTCGCTCTATCGTGGACTGATGGCGGCTTTTCTGCTGCTGTTGGTGGCCTATGTCGTGGTGGATCGTGCGCGTACAACCCGCTGGCAGGGATTGATGTTCGCTGGATTCCTTCAGCTGGTTGCAGTGAACACGTTGCTGTTACCGATGGTCTTCAATGGATATCAGTTGCCGGTGAAAGAGGCGGCTGCAGTGGCACTGCAGCAGAGTCAACGGTATCCGGGGGCGCTGGTGAGTTGGGGGAGTGGATACCCCAGTTTCAGTGTCTATGCACAGCAGGTTGTTGAAAACCGCATTCCGCAGACGGGGGAGATGGTGTTGATCCGAGTGGACAAGCTGGAGGAGTTGGAACACCAGTTGACGGATCGTGCTGTGACTTCGCTCTATCGACGTGGCGGCATCGCACTGTTGGGTGTGGATTAGTTCATGCTCGGTATCAGAGTGCAATACGGGTGGCTTGTGATTCTGGCGGTGGTGGTGTACCGGCTGGTGTGGCTCTTTCTGTCTGATCTGCCCATCTATAATGATGAGGCCTACTATCTCTACTGGGCCAATCATCTCGATTGGGGCTATTACTCCAAGCCGCCGATGGTTGCTGCCCTGATTGCGCTCACAACCACTGTTGGGGGTGAAGCCGAGAGTATAGTGCGTATCGGTTCGATGTTGTGCTATCTGGGGAGCGGTTGGGCAGTCTATCGGATTGGTGACCACCTGCAGGGCGAGGGGCTGGCGCGCTGGAGTGCTGTAGTCTTTCTGACGCTGCCTATTGTCGGTTTCAATTCGCTCTTCATCACCACGGATGCGCCGCTGTTTCTGTTCTGGAGCTGGACGCTCTACCTCTTTCTCAGGGCGCGGGATCAGCAGGAGCAGAAACTGCTCTGGTGGGGCTTGGCTGGCATGTGTGGAGGGCTGGGGCTACTCAGCAAATACACCATGATTGCACTGCCGTTCAGCCTGTTGCTCTATCTGTTATTAAGCTCGCAACACCGCTCACTGCTGTTCAAGCCGGGTTTCTGGTTTGCCTGCATGGTTGCACTCGTACTGTTTCTGCCCAATCTCTGGTGGAACTATCAGCATGACTTCATCACCTTTCAGCACCATCAGGAGATTGCTCAACTCGAACAGCAGAGTATCTATCTGGACAAGCTGATCGACTTCTGGGTTGCGCAGTTCGCGGTGATGGGGCCTGTGATGTTTCTGGCGCTGTTGGGATGGGCCGGCTGGCTGGCTGTCGGGCGCAAGCTGGATGAGGACGATTTACTGCTGGGGATCGTTACGGTGACACTGTTTGGGTTGATCTCCTCTCAGGCTGCAATGAGTGAGGCCAATGCCAACTGGGCGGCGCCTGCCTATATCACAGGTACTGTAGCAGTTGTTCGCTGGTTGTATGGTCTGAATCAGTGGAGATGGGTAACGGTTGCGGTGGGAGCCAATCTGATGCTGATGCTGGCGATCTATCACTATCATCCGTTGACCACGCTGCTGGGCGTCGAACTTACACGAAAAAATGATCCCTATATGCGCGTCTGGGGGTGGCGTGAGCTTGCATCCCAATTGGAGGATATACGGCAGCAACAGGACCCACAGGCATGGTTGTTGAGTCCATCCCGGAAATTTCTTGCCTATTTTTCCTACTATATGGATCGGTCCAGGCTTATGCAGGTTGCCAGTTGGCAACCGGGGCAGCATATCGGGGATCACTATCAGCTGATTGCCAATATCTCGGCGTTGCATCAACAGGGTGTGGTGGGGCGGGAGCAGAGTTATCTGCTGCTCACCAAATCCAGGCCAACTGCAGCACTGCTGTCACATTTTGACGAGAATCGGTATGTGACCCGACTCTACCGCAAAATCTACCGTGACCTTGAGCGTGAGATTTATGTGACATGGGTGCGTGGGTTTAGAGGATATAATTAATATTCATTAGTGATAATATATTGTAATTCTGTATCGACATGATTTAGTAAAGAATTTTGTGGTTTCCTCACTTTATCCACATGGTTACCAACACAATATGTAGTATGCAGTAGGGGATAGATAACACTATATCTTGCGGTATTCGTACTTTTTATTCGTTTTTTTCTTCCTATTTTTTTCGCTTTTTACTATAGTGTGCCGCAGGAGCCCTGAGACAGGGTACTCACGCAGGTTCTGGTGAGGGGTGGGGGTACTATCTTGTTATAAATCAATATTTTGTTGTTATGAGTTTGTCATTCAAGGAAGACGTAAGGAGATAAAGATGGCTGAGCTGTTTTCAGATGAGTGGATGGGTAGTTTTATGAGTGCATGGAATAGTGAGTCGGATCTGACCGGGCCTCTGGCCGAGATCGGTTTCAACTCGGTGATTGCATACGGGATTCAGGGTGAAGATCAGCCGCGTGGTGTCATTACGGTTGAGAATGGTCAGGCGACGGCTGCAGGTGCCTTTGATGGTCAGGAGATCAACTGGGATCTGCGTTGTTCGGAAGATCAGTGGAACAAGTGGATCAGCAAACCTCCAGGGATGATGGGGCTGGGTACTGCGTATACGACAGGTAAGCTCAAGTTTGCCGTGGGCGACTATGGTGCGATGATCAAGAACCCCAAGATGGCAGGTCCGTTTATCAAGACCTTTTCTGTAATGGGGCGCGTCTGAGGCGTCACATTATTGGTGACCTCCCTGTTGCGACAGGGAGGTGCCGACTGTTAACCGTACAAGAGAACTGACGATGATGTTTTCTAAAAACGCCATTTCCATGGTAGCGGCCCTGGCTGTAGGGTTCTATGTCTTTGCTGGTGAAGCCCCCAAAGGGAGACCGGCAGAGGGGGGTGGTGATACCGGTTTCATGGGTAAGGTGATCACGGTCGGGTCTGCAAGGACGGGGGTCAGCGTAACGCTGGGTGGTACAGTGGTTCCCTTCAAGCAGGTGACGCTGAATGCAGAATTGCCCGGCAGGATCGAGGTGATTTCAGGCAAGGAGGGGGATCGCTTCGATGAAGGGGAGGTTCTGGTCAAGATCGATGACGATACACTGCTGGCAAAGCGGCAGGAGGTAGAGGCACAGCGCCGTATCGCCGAAGCTGCACTGCGTAATGCAGATATTCAGCTCAACAAAACCATTGTTGCACCTAATTATCAAGGGGATGTGATGATGGGAGGGTTGCCGAGCATGATGTCGATGTTTACCGATCCGTTGCGCTCTTCCGGTTTTGGGGAGGGTGATCCCGATTTCGAGCGTTATTCCAATATCTATTCGTCACAGACGCAGGTCGAGTCGGCACAGGCAGCAGTGATTCAGGCGGATGCGCAGCTCAAGCAGCTGGATGCCCAGATTCTCAATGCCAAGTCGATTGCCCCGTTTTCCGGGATCATCATGAGGAAGATGGTTGAAATCGGGGATACGGTTCAGCCCGGGCAGCCGCTGGTTCAGTATGCGGATATCAATCGTCTGCAGCTCCAGGTCGAGGTACCGGCAAGGCTGGTTACCGGCCTGAAAGAGGGGATGGTGATGCCGGCCAAGCTGGATGTGGGTGGAGTACGTCTGGATGTGCGGGTTGCCCAGATCTTCCCCAGTGCGGACATGCGGCGCCATAGCGTTACCGTGAAATTTGATCTGCCCAAGGGCAGTCCGGCGGCTCCAGGCATGTATGCCGAGATCATGATCCCGGATATTCAGGCTCCGGTCTCCAGTTTCCCGGTTATTCCGACCTCATCGCTGCTTTGGCGGGGTACGTTGCCTGCCGTATTCATACTCAGTGAGACGGGTGAGCCGGAGCTTCGGGTCGTTCGTGTGGGTGAACTGGTAGACAACAAGCACGTCACCATCCTCTCCGGACTGGTTGTCGGGGAGCAATTGATCGTCAATCCATCCGCAACCGGATGGAGTAGTGGCGAAGAGAACGAGCGCTTTTAGGACTCCCGGAAATGAGTACTCAGGACGAGAAACAGTTGGCGCAGGAAGCGCCACCGCTGGGCCTTGCTGGTGGCATGGCCAAGGCGTTTATCCACTCCCCGCTTTCGCCGCTGCTGCTCTTTGCAATGCTGGCAATGGGTTTTCTGGGGTTGATGCTGACTCCCCGTCAGGAAGACCCCCAGATTTCGGTTCCAATGATCGATATCTTTGTGCAGGCGCCGGGTGTGCACGCCGAGCAGCTCTCCGGGCTAGCCACCGAGCCGCTTGAGCTGATCATGAGTGAGATTCCCGGCGTGAAGCATGTCTATTCTGCGACACAGCGTGGCATGGGCGTGGTCACGGTTCAGTTTGTGGTCGGCGAGCAGGTGATTCCTTCTCTGGTCAAGGTTTACAACAAGTTGTCCGCCAATCGGGACCGTATTCCGCCGGGGGTATCGGAACCGCTGGTCAAGGCAAAGGGTATTGATGATGTGCCGATCGTCAATCTGACTCTCTGGTCCGAGGAGGTTGATGACAGTGCCATGCGAGCACTTGCGACCGATGTGCTTCATATCCTGCAGACGATTCCGGATACCGGTGAGGCATTTATTGTGGGCGGGCGCCGTTCGCAGGTTCGAATCGAAGTGATGCCCGAGCGGCTCTCCGGCTTTGGTATCAGCCTGGATCGGGTGGCCAATACGGTGCGTACCGCCAATGGTGAGCAGGTGGCCGGTGATGCCGAGGCCGGAAATCTCAATTTCAAGGTCTATACCGGCTCCTTTCTACATACTGCCAAGCAGATCGCCAATCTGGTTGTAGGCGTACATAATGATATGCCTGTCTATATCCGGGATATTGCCAGTGTCTATCAGGGGCCGGAAGAGGCCAAGGGGATGGTCGAATTCTACTCGGGAGACAGTTACCAGGGAGGGAAGCATGCCTCCGGCTTTCCCGCAGTCACGATCGCGATTGCCAAAAAGGAGGGGAGCAATGCGGTACCGGTTGCCAATGCAATTTTGGAGAAGGTCGACGAGCTAAAAGGGACATTGATCCCATCCAATATCCATGTCGATGTGACCCGCAACTATGGTGCGACAGCCAAGGACAAGGTCGATGAGCTGCTGTTCAAGCTGGTCATTGCGACGCTGGCCGTGACGGTACTGATCTACCTCAGTTTGGGGTGGCGGCCTGCCGTGGTGGTGACCATCGTCATCCCTGTGGTGATTCTGCTGACGGTCTTTTCAGCCTATATGTTGGACTACAGTATCAATCGGGTGAGTCTGTTTGCGCTGATCTTCTCGATCGGTATTCTGGTGGATGATGCGATTGTGGTGGTTGAGAATATCTATCGTCGCTGGCTGATGCAGGAGAGCACCGATGAAGATACCGCCATTGACGCAACCCGTGAGGTTGGTAATCCAACCATTCTTGCGACGCTAACGGTGATTGCCGCACTGTTGCCGATGGGCTTCGTGACCGGGTTGATGGGCCCCTATATGGCGCCGATCCCGGTACTCGGCTCGGCAGCGATGGCGTTCTCGCTTTTTGCCGCCTTTATCTTCACACCGTGGTTGACCATGAAGCTGCGCCCTTCGATGCGGGCACTGAAGAAGGCAGAAGAGAAGGAACACAAGTCGCAGGAGCGGGTTGGTCGAATCTATGAGGGCTTGATTCGCCCGATGATCGAGAATCGACTGCTGGGCTGGATCGTACTGTTTGCGATTATCGGCAGCTTCTTTGCCGCGGTGTCGCTCTTCTATACCCATGGGGTGAAGACCAAGATGCTCCCGTACGACAACAAGTCGGAATTTGATGTGATGATTCGCATGCCGACGGGTACTGCACTGCCGGTAACGGCCAATGTGGCGCGCAAGATGGCAACCATGATTGAGCGTGCCGTTCCCGAGTCCGTTGCGTTGCAGACCTATACCGGTGTGGCCGCACCGTACAACTTCAACGGACTGGTGCGTCACTATTATCTGCAGGAGTATCCCTGGATGGCGACCATCTCCGTGCAGCTGGTACACAAGAAGGAGCGTCAGCGTAGTAGCCACGAGATTGCATTGATGGTCCGGGATCTGTTGAAACCGGTTGCAGAGAAGAGCGGCGCGAGAATCACTGTGGCCGAGGTGCCGCCAGGTCCGCCTGTGTTGCAGTCGGTCGTGGCCGAGGTGTATGGGCCGGATGCCAAGACGCGGAGACAGGTTGCGGCCGCCATGACGGACATCTTTGCCAGTTCGGAGATCATGGAAGATGTGGATAACTACATGAATGATCCCCATCAGATCCTCCATTTTGTGGTCGATACGGAGAAGGCGAATCGTCGAGGGATTTCGGTGGCGACCATCAATCGCAATCTGGCGATGGCGCTCGGTTCGATGCCTCTGGGGGATGTCAAACAGGGCAAGGCGCGTGAACCGACGCTGATTACATTGGAGGTGCCGCTGGCGGTCCGTTCCCAGATCAGCAATCTTTCGGATCTGCCGATTCCGACCATGGATGGCCAGAACACCGTTTCGCTGAGTGAGTTGGGTAAATTCAAGACCTTCATGGAAGACCCAGTGATCTATCACAAGGATCTGCGTGCGGTAGAGTACGTGGTTGGAGATGCGGTCAACAAGCTTCCTGCGCCGCTCTATGCGATGTTCGATCTCGAACGGATCATGGCAGAGCGTGACTTCCGCAGCCCGCATGGAGAGTTGATTGAGGGTGGATGGATTTCAGCACCGAAGGAGACCTTCCGCTCCGGATTCAAGTGGGATGGTGAGTGGCACGTTACCTATGTCACATTCCGTGATATGGGAATTGCCTTTGGTGTGGCGCTGGTGATGATCTATATACTGGTGGTGTGGCAGTTTGGTAATTTCCTGATTCCATTGATTATCATGGCGCCGATTCCGTTGACGATGGTTGGCATTGTGCCGGGGCACTGGATCATGAGCGCAGAGTTTACGGCCACCTCGATGATCGGCTTCATTGCGCTGGCAGGAATCATTGTCCGTAACTCCATTCTGCTGGTTGACTTTGCCCAACTTGAGTTGCGTGCGGGCAAGAGTCCGGTTGATGCGGTGATCGCCTCCGGTCAGGCCAGAATGCGTCCGATCATCATTACTGCGTTGGCACTAGTGGGTGGTTCCAGTGTGATTCTGACCGATCCGATCTTTCAGGGGATGGCGGTTGCACTGCTGTTTGGAGTTGTGGTCTCCACACTGCTCACACTGATTGTGATCCCGCTGGGCTGTCTGAGTGCCGGGAAGGCACTCTATCCAGAGGATATGCTTCACCAGTTTGAGAAGCGGCAGGGTGAGATGGTCGCTGAACCTGGAAGCTGAGGTTGAACGATTCTAAGAGGCATTTGCACGGAAGAGCTTTTTTGCAAAGGTCTCAATGACAAAGTGTCAGTTGTGGTGAAACTATAATCTAGGAGTGTGCATGAGTCTGAAAACGTACCCAGTGAATACAGGTAATAAAGTATCGACTGTCGCCGGTCTTGTCCTGCTGGCTGCAAGCCATGCTGTGATGGCAGAGGAGTGGAGTGCGCCAGCACCACTTGGACCATTTGGCGGTCACTTCGATTTTGGTCTTCCAACGGCTGAAGAGGTACGTCAGCAGTCGAAGGGCAGTACAGGATCGTTACAGGCAGAGCATGCAATGTACCGTAAACAGGGCGATGAGCTACCGGTTATTCAGGCTGCCTATGAGCCTGACCGACCGGCTGTTTCCATCAGTGGTGACTTTAATGAGGTTGAGTTGTCATTGATTGATCCTGCCTGGCAGTTGGAGTCCTCCCAAGAGGAAGCTGCAGCAGCCGGATTCGAGATGGATGATGGCGACATCTGGGCGTTGGGTGAGCTTGAGTCTGGAAAACGGGTTGCGCTCGGTAGTCACGGTACTGCAGGTGATGCACAGCCTCACCAGATGGCAAAATTGGAACCATGTACCGTGCCGTACCACAATGGCAGCGAGTTGACTTCGGCGCAGACTCCGTATCAGGAAGCGGTGCTGGATGAGTTTGTGGGTTATGAAATGGATATGGAAGCGCTTGCCAGAGAGGCGGATCAGCTATCCAAAACGGAGGAGCAGCAAGGAGAACGTCAGGCGCCGGTCTATTTTTCCAGCTTTATCCCGGACTATGCTCTGGGTGTTCGTAGAGCAAATGCAATGGACCCGTTGGCGTTGAGTCCGCAAATGAGGGGACCGGTTCAATATTTTGGCTTCCAGAAATAGATTTTCTACCGTTCGTTGCTGGGGGTGGCTGCTGCTTTTGATGTCTGGTAGCGCTCAGGCGCTTACCGAGTTCTCTGCGGATCTGGCCTATTTTGACAGTGACAGCCAGGTGGTGGTTACCGGCAGAATCTATGTGACCGATGATGCCATACGGGAAGAGAGGCATAAGGGAGAGCAACGGGAGGTCAGGATTGTAGACCTTTTTAGGGGGATCACTACGGTGATCGATCCGGTGGCTGGGGAATATTCTCAGCAGGAGGCTTTTGCCATTCCTCGTAATCCATCGCTTTTTTGTGATGAGATGCAGCTGTTCAGTTGTGGCTATCAGTTTGATGAGGCTGTAGGCGGAACGGTGGCCAGTCGTTGGGGGGCGGATTTTGGAATTGGCGAATTCAGCATCGGGGTGACAGCCTGGTACGACCCTGATCTGCAGTATCCGATTCGAATTGAGGTCGATGGGGGGGGTATTCGGCAGCTTTCACAGGTAGAGGTCGGCCGGCTGCCATCCTCCCTGTTTACGATTCCCTTCGATGTCAAGCGGGTGGATCATGTCGAGGGGGTAAGGATCGAGCACCTGATGGGCTGGAACTGACAGCCGTTGCTCGAGGTCGATCCCGGTTACTGTGCCGGGTCTGTCTGAAATATTCTGTCGAACAGAGTATAATTGATTGCCTTATTGCTGATGTAGTCTGACTGGAAATCATATATGAAAGTGTTGTTCAGGATGTTGGCCTCTATCCTCCCCGGTATTGTTGTCGGTTTGGGGGTGATTGCATATCTTGAGAGGGAGCATCTGATGGAGCTGTGGAGTGGAGAGCCCGTGAGCAGTGATGAAGCGCCATCTCCCCCGGTTGTGGCTGCTGTCCCGCAAAATACCTTTCAAGCGCCGACTCCATCGATTGATTCGTCTGCGCCGGTAAAGGTTGAGGCAAAAACGGTACGGCAGGTGCCCCCTTCGGATACTGAACAGACTCCACTCCGATCGGCGTCAGAACCAGAACCAGAGCAGAAAAGTGTTCAGGACACTCAATCCACATTTGCTGCCCCGGACCTGGCAGAGGTGGTCGGCCTGGAGCCGGTGAAACAACAAGAGAAAGTTCAGGTCGGGGAGCGTGCCGGGAAAGAGTCGGTAGCCATTAAGCAGGAGCAGACTGGGCAGCCCATGCCCGCATCACAGGCCTCACAACTTGCCGCGCTACTTGAACAGCAAAGGAGAGTCTCCGAGGTGCTCGAAGGGGAGTTGCCGGCACTTGCAGAAAAGATTGCTTCACTCAGTAAGCCGATTGAAGATCTGGCAAAGCAATTCGATCCCGCTTCCGGGCAGTCACCGCATAACAAGATGCCAGAGCACCAGCAGCAGAGTGAGGACGTGTGGGAGGTTGTGGATACAACACCTGAGTCTGAAATCAAATGGTTATGGAGTCGGGGACGTCAGGCCTATTGGGAGGGTGATTATGATCTGGCGATTGAAAGTTATCGATCGCTGCTGCAAGAGGATCCAAAGAACCCGGATGCATGGGGGGAATTGGGTAATATCTACTATGCGAAAAGGGATTGGGTGCGTTCGGTGCGCGCATTTTCCAGGGCGGCGGTTGCCTTGTATCAACAGGGAAGAGTTTCAGAGGCTGAGAAAATCACTGCTGTAATCCGTGTCATCGACCCTGAGTTTGCAATGGCGCTTCAGCAGGATTTCAATCAGAGATAGAACCAATAAAACAGTACGTTAGAAGGTTCTAATTTAATGTTTTGCCTATTTTTTATTTGTAAAAAAACGTGCTACAGTCCGCATTCCAACATAAGTGCAAGGTGATTATTGATGTCAGAGAAGAGTAAAACAGAAGCAGCCGTGATCGATGGGGCTGCAACCGGAGCTGGAGCAGACAGGGCTGATGGCGTCATAGTCAATGGGCAGCCGCTGGAACGTTTTGCCAGCTGCTTTGAGAAGAGCGCCAGACGTTGGGAGATGGTGGTCTATCCTGCACTGTTTGCCTTTTGTGTGCTCTCGATCTACGGTTTCTACATGATCTATCACCTGACGCAGGATATGTCGCATATCGCGCGGAATATTCAGGTGATGTCGACCAGTATTGACCCCTATATGGGCCAGCATATGGCCAGTATGGTCGATGGGATTGAGACCATGTCGAGCAATGTTCAGGTGATGACGCGCAATCTCAATGCCATTGATGGGAATATGCAGGCCATTACAGTCACCATGGAAGATATGCGAACCAGTGTACAGCAGATTTCAGGGTATGCGAAAACACTTGAGCCGATGATGGCCAGCATGAATAATCTCGATCAATCCACTCAGCATATGGCGAACAGTACATTTCATATGACGCGCGAGATGGGTTCAATCAACCGTGGCATGTCTCCGAGAGGACTCTTCTCTCGCTTCAGCCCCTTCTGATCGTATATGGCCTGGAGCGTGTCAACACGTTCCGGGCTATAACAGGGCATCGATCTGAGCGGGGTCTGTCCCGGTCAATACGGAGATGAGCTCTGTAACGGTGCTCTGGTCCAGTATGACTGCCAGTGTGATCAGGATCAGTAGTACGACCCCCAGCCCATACAATAGACCGATGGCTGTTGAGAGCAGTAGCTCGTGAGGGAGCATGGGGCTTTCATCGTTACGGGCAGATTTCATATAGTGAACTCTAGATGTGAAATCGAGATCTGGAAATACGCAAAATTACGTAATTCTGTAGATTCAGCACGATAATTTTGACATGTGACTATGATTCTCCGTTTTCTCTTATTATCGTTTGATTGAAAACGGTTAACCTGGCACTTCGTCAATATGATCTACTCACTGTATCAGGGCGATGGAGGGGGGGGGCATTCCTGTCTGGGGCAGCCGATGAATGGTTGCGGAGGGGGCAGATTGTCTATATGAAAGTTTTTTAAAATAAATGGCGGAAAGTTGTTGACACACCATATCGGTCTCCATAGAATTCGCGTTCCTGATTACGGGGCAATGATGAGTTCCCGTATTGAGACCGGTGAGTTTTAGTGAAGTTAAATAAGGTGGATAGACCGGATCTGCCAAAGCCGAATCGATAAAGAACGATAGATCTTGTAGTTAAGCTGCAGGAATCGGTCTTTTTTGTCGCTTTTGAGCCTGCTCTTTAATACTGGTGATTGATGCCTGAGTCTGGGTCAGAAGTGTTTTGTTTATATGCTTGAAGATATAGAGAACGATGGCAACGATTAATCAGTTGGTAAGAAAGCCTCGCAAGGTTCAGAAAGAGAAGAGCAAGGTACCTGCGTTGGATGCATGCCCGCAGAAGCGTGGTGTCTGTACCCGTGTATATACGACTACACCCAAGAAGCCAAACTCAGCGATGAGAAAGGTGGCTCGTGTGCGTCTGACCAATAGTATGGAGGTCTCCTCCTATATTGGTGGTGAAGGTCACAACCTGCAGGAGCACTCAGTGGTACTGATCAGGGGAGGGCGTGTTAAGGACTTGCCTGGTGTTCGTTACCACGTAGTACGCGGAAGTCTGGATACGACTGGTGTGGAGTCACGCCGCCAAGGCCGTTCCAAGTATGGCGCCAAGAAGCCAAAAGGTTAGTCGAACAGGCTAGTAACCGGATTCCGATTGATAGATAGAGTTTGAGAACAACAGATGTCCAGAAGAAATAGAGCGCCGAAGCGTACCGTACTTCCTGATCCAAAATTTGGGAATGAGCAGTTGACCAAGTTCATTAACGTGATTATGCGTGATGGCAAGAAGTCAGTGGCTGAACGAATTGTATATGGTGCGCTGGATGTGGTCGAAGAGCGTGGGAGCAACGACCCCGTCGAGACACTGTTTAATGCGCTGGATAATATCGGCCCGAAGGTTGAGGTGAAGTCTCGTCGTGTCGGTGGTTCAACCTATCAGGTGCCGATTGAGGTGCGCCCGGAGCGACGCATGGCACTGGGTATGCGCTGGATGGTTGAGGCTGCGCGCAAGCGTGGCGAGAAAACCATGGGGTTGCGTCTGGCGGGTGAGATCATGGATGCCGTTGAGAGTCGTGGTGCTGCAGTGAAGAAGAGAGAGGATACCCATCGCATGGCGGAAGCGAACAAGGCGTTCTCTCACTTCCGTTGGTAAGTTGTTTGTGTTTTGTCTTATTGAATTGACTCTTTAACAAGTACGGAAATATACAATGGCTCGTCAAACACCACTGAAGCGGTATCGTAATCTCGGCATCATGGCACATATTGATGCAGGCAAGACTACAACCACTGAGCGTATCCTCTTTTATACTGGTCTCTCTCACAAGATTGGTGAGGTGCATGATGGTGCCGCAACCATGGACTGGATGGAGCAGGAGCAGGAGCGTGGGATTACCATTACCTCGGCTGCGACCACCTCTTTCTGGCAGGGTATGGATCAGCAGTTTGACCAACACCGTGTCAACATTATTGATACCCCGGGACACGTGGACTTCACTATTGAGGTGGAACGTTCACTGCGTGTGCTTGATGGCGCTTGCGCGGTTTTCTGTGCAGTGGGTGGTGTAGAGCCACAGTCTGAGACAGTATGGCGTCAGGCCAACAAATATGGTGTTCCCCGTATCGGTTTTGTCAACAAGATGGACCGCTCTGGTGCAGACTTCCTGCGTGTTGTTGAGCAGGTCAAGGAGCGTCTGGGTGCCAATGCAGTGCCCATTCAGATGAATATCGGCGCTGAAGACGAGTTCAAGGGTGTTGTGGATCTGATTCGTATGAAGGCGATCTACTGGAACGAAGACGACATGGGGATGACCTATGAGGCCAAGGATATCCCGGCAGATTTGCAGGATCAGTGCGAAGAGCTTCGTGAGCAGATGGTTGAGTCTGCGGCTGAGGCCAATGAAGAGTTGATGGAGAAGTATCTTGAAGAGGGCGAGCTGACTGAGGACGAAATCCGCGAAGGTATCCGTATTCAGACACTGAACAACGAGATCGTTCCGATGATGTGTGGTTCCGCGTTCAAGAACAAGGGTGTACAGGCGATGCTGGATGCGGTCATTTACTACATGCCCTCTCCGCTGGATGTGCCTGCGATCACCGGTGAGCTGGAAGATGGCGCTGAGGCGGAGCGTCCATCTTCAGATGATGAGCCATTCTCTGCGTTGGCATTCAAGATCGCGACCGATCCATTTGTCGGTACCCTGACCTTCTTCCGTGTTTACTCAGGCGTCATCAACTCCGGTGACTTCTGTTATAACACCGTGAAGGGGAAGAAGGAGCGTATTGGGCGTATCGTGCAGATGCACTCTAATGATCGTGAAGAGATCAAGGAGGTGCGCGCGGGTGATATCGCAGCTGCGATCGGCCTCAAGGATGTGACCACGGGTGATACGCTGTGTGCTCTGGATGACAAGATCATTCTGGAGCGTATGGAGTTCCCGGAGCCGGTAATCTCCGTTGCGGTAGAGCCCAAGTCCAAGGCGGACCAGGAGAAGATGGGGATCGCTCTCTCCAAGCTTGCGCAGGAGGATCCATCTTTCCGTGTTCATACGGATGAAGAGTCTGGTCAGACCATCATCTCCGGTATGGGTGAGCTTCACCTGGAGATCATCGTTGACCGTATGATGCGTGAGTTCAATGTTGAGGCAGCGGTTGGTGCACCTCAGGTGGCCTACCGTGAGACCATTCGCAAGACGGTTGAGCAGGAAGGCAAGTTTGTTCGTCAGTCTGGCGGTCGCGGTCAGTTCGGCCACGTCTGGATTCGTATTGAGCCTCAGGAAGCAGGTTCTGGTTACGAGTTTGTCAACGAGATCGTGGGTGGTGTGGTACCGAAAGAGTACATCCCTGCGGTAGACAAGGGTATCCAGGAGCAGATGAAGAATGGTGTGATGGCAGGCTATCCGATTGAGGATTGTAAGGTCACACTGTATGACGGTTCCTACCATGAGGTTGACTCCAACGAGTTGGCGTTCAAGGTGGCGGGCTCCATGGCTTTCAAGCAGGGTGCGCTGAATGCGGACCCAGTACTGCTTGAGCCAATGATGAAGGTCGATGTTGTGACCCCGGAAGAATACATGGGTGACGTAATGGGTGATCTCAACCGTCGTCGCGGCATGGTTGCCGGTATGGATGATTCCCCGGCAGGCAAGATGATTGCTGCAACGGTACCCCTCTCCGAGATGTTTGGTTATGCAACCGACCTGCGTTCTGCAACGCAGGGGCGTGCAACCTACTCAATGGAGTTTGAGAAGTATGCCGAGGCGCCATCCAATATCGCAGATGCGGTGATCAAGAAGAACAACGGCTAAGCAGATTAACGAGTGAACTGAATTGAGGCTGGAGCGAGCAGCTTGAGCCAAACAAGCGTAAGAGGAAAAGACGATGTCCAAGGAAAAGTTTGAGAGAACGAAACCGCACGTA
>CAYFOR010000003.1:0-61416 GCA_964344785.1 uncultured Piscirickettsiaceae bacterium | reverse complement strand
GTCATCAATAACCAATTGAATTTATTCGATTAAACGTTGGGACACCAGTGATTCTCGATATGTCGAAGATCGAATCTGGAAAGTTTGCGGTTGAAGAGGCTCCCTTTACCCTCTCGTCTCTGTTGGATGATTTGAGGTATCTGCTGCAGCCACAGGCAGAAGCGGCCGGAATCACCTATTCATCCAATATGCTGGTTCAGGAGGGGGCGATACTGATTGGAGACAGGCAGCGCATCAAGCAGATCTTGATCAACCTGGTTGGTAACTCCATCAAGTTTACTGAGCGGGGAGGCGTTTCGGTAACGACAGAGCGGGTAGAAGGGAAGGTGCTCCAGTTTTCTGTTGCAGATACCGGGATTGGTATCAAGCAGGAGAACATCGACAAACTTTTCAAGCGCTTTGAGCAGGAAGATGGCAGTATCTCGCGGCGTTTTGGCGGTACCGGTCTCGGCCTCTATATCTCACGTAATCTGGCCGAGCTGCTTGGCGGAGACCTGGCGGTTACCAGTGAGTACGGCGTCGGTTCAACCTTCGTGCTGCAACTTCCCTATCGCCCGGTTGAGGGTGTGGTGGTGGAGGGGGAGCAGGCAGCGCCGGTCGAGATTGCCGAGCAGTCACTTTCAGGGCACATTCTGGTTGCCGAGGATACCCCGGCGATGCAGATGCTGATCCAGCGTATTCTGCAGAAATATGGCCTCAAGGTGACCACGGTCGGCAATGGTCAGGAAGCGGTCGACAAGGTCTTTGATGAGTGGTTTGATCTGATTCTGATGGATATGCAGATGCCGGTTATGGATGGGGTCGAGGCCTGCAAGGTGATTCGGAAGAAGGGGAAGCAGATTCCGGTGATTGCGCTGACCGCCAATGTGATGACCCAGCATCGTCAAAAGTTCATGGCTGCCGGGTGTGATGACTTTATCTCAAAGCCGATTGATCGGGAAAAACTGATCAGTGCGATCGCCCGCCACCTGCCGTTGGCTTGAAGATTGGAAAATGGTTCAGCGCTCCAGAATCAGGGCGGCTACCACCTTTCTGCCCTCTGCCAGCAGCAGGTTATAGGTACGGCAGGCAGCACTGGTCTCCATGATCTCCATACCGGGAATACGGTGTAGCCAGCGCTGCTGTTCAGGGGAGTGAAACAGCGCACGTTGTTTGCCGGTACCGAGGATGGTCAATTCGGGTGAGAGTGCCAGAATCTGCTCCAGATGTTGATCGTTCAGGTCGTCCACATGGCTGGGCCCCCACGCTGGGTCAAGGTGCTCGGCACTGAGCAACAGGCTATGTTGAAACCAATGCTCGCCAATCTGGATCTCCTGACCGTTATAGCGTCGGATGTGGTTCCCGCCAGCGAAACCGTCTTGTTGTAGATTCATAATCGTTTAATTGATCGCACTTTTTGGTGACTCTATTCTATACTTAGAAGCTGTTTTGCGCTGGTCTGCGGAGTGACAGAGTTGATAGAGGATTTTCAGAGAATTAAACGGCTTCCCCCCTATGTCTTCAATATCGTTAACGAGTTGAAGGCAAAGGCGAGACAGCGGGGAGAGGACATTATCGACTTCGGTATGGGGAATCCCGATCAGCCCACCCCGCAACATATTGTCGACAAGCTGGTTGAAGTTGCACAGCGCCACGATACACACCGTTACTCGATGTCCAGAGGTATTCCGCGTCTTCGTCGGGCCATCACCAACTGGTATCGTGACCGTTTCGAGGTAGAGCTGGACCCGGAGAGCGAGGCCATTGTCACCATCGGTTCCAAAGAGGGGCTGGCGCATTTGGCACTGGCCACCGTGGGGCCGGGAGATACCGTACTGGTGCCCAATCCGGCCTATCCGATCCACCCCTATGGCTTCATCATTGCCGGTGCCGATATTCGTCATGTACCGTTGGTGGAATCGGAAGAGGACTTCTTCATCGAGCTGGAGAAGGCGATCAAGGACTCCTGGCCGCGACCCAAGATGCTGGTGCTCAACTTTCCGGGCAACCCGACCACCCACTGTGTGGAGCTGGAGTTCTTCGAGCGGGTGGTGGCATTGGCCAAGGAGCATCAGATCTGGGTGATCCATGATCTGGCCTACGCCGATATCGTCTTTGACGGCTATAAATCACCATCCATCTTGCAGGTCGAGGGTGCCAAGGAGGTTGCGGTAGAGTTCTTTACCCTATCCAAGAGTTATAATATGCCCGGATGGCGTGTCGGCTTCATGGTGGGCAACCCCACATTGGTGGCGGCGTTGTCACGGATGAAATCCTATCTCGACTATGGCATGTTCACCCCGATTCAGGTTGCCGCAATTGCGGCTCTGGAAGGGCCGCAGGATTGTGTGCAGGATATCTGTGACATGTACCTGAAGCGGCGTGATGCCCTCTGTAGTGGGCTGAACTCGGTTGGCTGGCAGGTGACGCCACCGAAGGCGACCATGTTTGTCTGGGCACCGATTCCGGAGCCCTATCGCGAGATGGGATCACTGGAGTTCAGCAAGAAGCTGCTGCAGGAGGCCAGGGTCGCTGTCTCCCCCGGGATTGGCTTCGGGGAGTATGGAGATGCCTTCGTCCGCTTTGGGCTGATTGAGAATGAGCACCGTACCAAACAGGCGGTACGAGGCATTCGGGAGATGTTCCGCAAGGATGGTTTTCTGGTTAATGATTAACAGGTTGAGTTCAATTTAATGATGAATCCGGTAAAGATTGGTGTGTTGGGGCTGGGTACCGTTGGCTGCGGTAGTGTCAATGTATTAACCCGTAATGCGGCGGAGATCAGTCGCAGGGCAGGTCGAGACCTCAAGGTCACCGTGGCGGCTGTGCGCGATCTGGAGCGGGCGAGAATATGCAGCACCGAAGGTATTCGGCTTACTACCGATCCGTTTGAGGTGGCCAATGACCCGGATGTGGACATTGTGCTGGAGTTGATGGGTGGAACCGACTTCTCTCGTGAGGTGGTCTCTGCGGCGATTGAGCAGGGCAAGCATGTCGTTACTGCCAACAAGGCGTTGATTGCCACCCACGGCAATGCGTTGCTGGAGCAGGCACAGCAGAAGGGGGTGATGGTCGCCTACGAAGCGGCAGTCGCCGGTGGCATTCCGATCATCAAGGCAGTGCGGGAGGGGCTGGCAGCCAATCGTATCGAGTGGCTGGCGGGCATCATTAACGGTACCGGCAACTTCATTCTCAGTGAGATGCGGGACAAGGGACGTGCCTTTGACGATGTGCTGAAAGAGGCGCAGGAGCTGGGTTATGCCGAGGCTGACCCCACCTTTGATGTTGAAGGGATTGATGCGGCACACAAGCTGACCATTCTCGCCTCCATCGCCTTTGGGATACCGTTGCAGTTTGACAAGGCAATGACCGAAGGGATCACTCGAATGACTGCTGCCGATGTCGCCTATGCCGAAGAGCTGGGGTATCGGGTCAAGCATCTGGGTATCGCGCGCAAGACTGATCAGGGGGTAGAGTTTCGTGTACACCCGACACTGATTCCGGAGCGTCAACTGATTGCCAATGTGGATGGAGTAATGAATGCGGTACTGGTGATGGGGGATGCCGTGGGTCCGACCCTCTACTATGGGGCAGGCGCCGGGGATGATCCGACCGCCTCTGCGGTAGTTGCCGATGTGGTGGATGTAGTACGTGCGATGAGCGCAGAGCCACAGAGCCGGGTACCGCCGCTTGGATTCCAGCCAGATGCGATTGAAGATCTGCCGATCCTGCCGATTGAGGAGATCGAGACCGCCTACTATCTCCGTATGGATGTGGATGACAAGCCGGGCGTGCTGGCCGACATCACCCAGATTCTGGGTGACCAGGGGATCAGCATCGAGGCCTTCGTGCAGAAGGACAATACCGAGGATGAGGCCAGCCGGGTACCGATTGTACTGCTGACTCACAAGACGCTGGAAGGACAGATGAATCAGGCCATTGCATCCATTGAAGGGCTGGATTGTGTCTATGGATCGGTCATGCGGATTCGTATGGAGACGCTAGACTGATGAATTTGGCACAGATTGCACAAGAGGCGATCCAGTTACCAGAGCATGAACGTGCCGAACTGGTGCAGAAACTACTGTTGAGTCTGGACCAGCCGTCTGTTGATGAAATTGAAGAGGACTGGTTCAAAGAGGCTGAGCGTAGAGTAAAAGAGCTGGACTCCGGAGCAGTTACCCCGATCTCTGCAGAGCAAGTAAGAGAGAGAGCACGCATACTGCTGCGATGAACGATGAGTTTCATCCTGCAGCAGAAGCAGAGTATCTGGAATCGATTGCCTGGTTTGAATCAAGGCAACCAGGGCTAGGCGCCAGCTACCTGATAGATTTTGAACGCACGATGAGTAGAGTGTGTGAGGCACCAGACCGATACCCTGCGGAAGGTAGAAGTGCCATCAGAAAAATACAAATGAGCAGGTTTCCTTTTACCGTTCTTTATCGTATCGGCTTGGAGAGCATTCAGATATTGGCGGTTGCTCATCATCGCAGGCGCCCACAATACTGGTTGGGTAGAATATAGAAAATATTGAGACTTGGAGAAAAAAGGATATGACATTCCGTACCCGTTACACCGGATTGATTGAGCGTTACCGTGATCATCTGCCAGTCAGTGAAGAGACCCGGATCATCAGCCTGGGAGAGGGAAACACCCCGCTGATCCAGCTACAAAACATTCCCGCTGACCAGGGGGTTGATGCCGACATTTATGTGAAGTACGAGGGGTTGAACCCGACTGGCTCCTTCAAGGATCGTGGCATGTGCATGGCAGTGACCAAGGCGGTGGAAGAGGGGAGCAAGGCGATCATCTGTGCCTCGACCGGTAACACCTCGGCTGCGGCCGCTGCCTATGCCGCGCGTGCCGGTATCACTGCCTTTGTACTGATTCCCGATGGCAAGATTGCGCTGGGCAAGCTGGCGCAGGCGATGATGCATGGTGCGGTGGTGATCCAGATCAAGGGCAACTTCGATGCCGGGATGCAACTGGTCAAGGATGTTGGGGAAGAGGCACCGGTCACCATCGTCAACTCCATCAACCCGTTCCGTCTGCAAGGCCAGAAGACCGCCGCTTTCGAGATCATTGAGGAGTTGGGAGCTGCCCCGGACTTCCACTGCCTTCCGGTAGGAAATGCGGGCAACATCACTGCCCACTGGATGGGTTATTCGGAGTATGCCGAGTCCGGTATTGTCGAAAACCGTCCCACCATGGTCGGTTATCAGGCCGCAGGTGCCGCTCCCTTCATGCGGGGCGAGATGGTGGATCATCCGGAGACCGTCGCCACCGCGATCCGCATTGGTCATCCACAGAGCTGGGACAAGGCGTGGAATGTGCAGAAAGAGTCGGGTGGCTGGTTTGATGAGTGCAGTGATGAAGAGATTCTGGCTGCACAGAAGCTACTGGCCGAGAAGGAGGGAGTGTTCTGTGAACCTGCCTCGGCCACTTCACTTGCCGGTGCCCTGCGTGATCTCAAGGCGGGCAGGATTGCAGCCGGTAGCAAGGTAGTCTGCACCCTGACTGGGCATGGGCTGAAAGACCCCGATACTGCAATCAAACAGAGTACCCGGCCGCTGATCACCGTGGATGCGAATCTCGATCAGGTGAAGGGGGCGATTCTGGACAACATGTAGTCCAGAGGCTGCCTGAAGGGCGGGGGAGGGGCTCTCCTGCCTTTTCCCGTATTTGAAGAGATGGATATCTTTCATGTAGCGCCGGTCCATCTGGTTCCCGACTGGGATGTGCTGCGGCTGTTCCAGTTTGAACCGGGTGAGGTGCCACAGGAGATACAGCAAGAGGTGATCGAGCTGCTGGTACCACTGTTTGCAGAGGCCGGGGGGGTACTGAGTCATGTCAGTGATCTGCGCTGGTCCTTGCGTTTTCCGAACAGGGAGCAGATTCACACCACACCGATCGACTGGGCAACCGGCTGTAATCTGGCTGGGGTGATGCCACAAGGAGAGGGGGCGTTGCGTTGGAAACAACTGTTGAATGAGACGCAGATGATGTTGCATGCGGCACCGCTCAACCAGCACCCTGAACAGTTGGCAATCAATGGGGTATGGGTCTGGCGCGATCCATCCCTGTTGGAGCGCCTGCTTCACAGGTTGACCCGACGTTGAGAGTTGTTCAACGAACGGTTGCTCCCGGGAAGTCGCTTTCCGGGCTCTCTCCACTGCTGGATCGGATCTATCGGGCGCGTGGCATTACCCACCCGGATCTGTTGGATCACTCACTGAAACGGCTGTTGCCGATCTCTTCATTGATGAATGTGGAGCAGGCGGCAGCACTGGTGGCGGCAGCCATACGGGATGGGGAGCGGATGGTGGTGGTGGCCGACTATGATGCCGATGGTGCCACTGCTTGCGCAGTCTGCATGCTGGGGCTTGGAGCGATGGGGGCGGAAATCCACTATGTGGTGCCGGACCGGAAGATACACGGTTATGGTCTCTCGCCACAGGTGGTGGAGATGGCCGCTGCCTTTGAGCCAGATCTGCTGATTACCGTCGATAACGGCATTACCAGTATTGAAGGCGTTGCTGCAGCAAAAAAGCAGGGGATCAAGGTGGTGGTGACCGATCACCACCTTGCAGGGGAACAGTTGCCGGAGGCCGATGTGATTGTGAACCCCAATCAACCTGGAGAGACCTTCCACAGTGCGCACCTGGCCGGGGTAGGGGTTGCCTTCTATCTGGTCTGTGCGGTGCGACAGGCACTGCAGCATGTCTTTAATCCGGCAACACTGCTCGATCTGGTGGCAGTCGGCACGGTGGCCGATGTGGTGGCGCTTGATCAGAATAACCGCATTCTGGTGCAACAGGGGCTGGAACGGGTTCGGCGTGGCCTCTGTACACCGGGGGTGGCTGCACTGCTGCAGGTATCCGGGCGAGAGCTGGAGCGGGTTACCGCCTCTGACTTCGGTTTTGCGGTCGGTCCACGGATCAATGCCGCCGGACGGATGGCGCAGATGGGGACGGGAATCGAGTGCCTCATTGCACAGCGTGATGCCGAGGCAACCACAATGGCACAGCAGCTTGATCGGATCAATCGTGAACGGCGTGAAGTGGAGGGCGAGATGCGGCAGGAGGCCGAGCAGATTGTTGCGGAACTTCATATCGAGGCCGACACTGTCGAACACGGTATTATTCTCTATCAACCGCACTGGCATGAAGGGGTAGTCGGCATTGTTGCGGGTCGCCTCAAGGAACAGTTTCATCGCCCGACAGTGGTTTTTGCACAGGGGGAAGAGGGGATGCTGAAGGGGTCGGCGCGCTCGATCAAAGGGCTTCATATGCGCGATCTGCTGGCAGCAGTGGCGAGAGAGCACCCGGGACTGATCGGCAAGTTTGGGGGGCATGCGATGGCTGCAGGGCTCTCCATTGCAGAGCGTGATTTTCAACAGTTTTGCCGTGCCTGTCAGCAGCAGCTGGCGCGGATGGTTGATGAGGAGATGCTGGAGGTGGTGGTCCACACCGATGGTGGATTGAGTAGTACAGAACGTACCATCGAAATGGCAGCGGCGGTGCGACAGGCTGGCCCCTGGGGACAGGGGTTTCCCGAGCCCAGCTTTCATGACCGTTTTGTTCTGGAGCAGCGGCGTATTGTGGGGGAGTCTCACCTGAAGCTTCGACTGCGTGATGAGGCCTCCGGGGCAGTTTACGATGCCATCGCCTTTCATCAGGGAGAGAGCAGTCTGCCTGCACTGGGTGGACAGGTAGAGGCGGTCTATCGGCTCGATATCAACCGTTGGCAGGGGCGGGAGAGTCTGCAACTGGTCATCGAGATGGTCGGAGCGGTATCATAGGCAGTTCCCTTTCAGGATGGTGATTGTGGTAGTTATCTGGTAGCGTCTGACCATTCTGAGTGATAATCCCTCAACCATCTCGTATCTTTTACCGTCCCCGGGCCCTTGGGTCTGAATCAGGAGTGACTCATGGATGTATCCCCGATTCAAAGCATTTTTACTGTCGTTACCGACCACATCTTTGAGCTGATCTATCTGCTGGCGCTGGTGGAGGTGGCGATCATTGCGGTGATCATCACCTCGATGAGAAGGCACAGTTTGCGCCTGCAGGATGTCTCGAAGAATCTGGTCAAGGGGTTCTCCGATGCACCGGACCAGGATTCACTGCAGAAGCCGCATGAGATGATCGACTCGGCCCTGCACTATCTCTCCAACAAGATTCTGCTGGATGAAAGTGCATCCGAGGTGATCAAGAACAATGTCTCCAAGCTCTCCGAGAGGAATCTCTATAACCGCTACTATACGATTGAGAGCGCAAGCAGTGTGATGTCCACGCTGGTACAGGTTTTTCCCCTGCTGGGTATTCTCGGAACCATCCTGGCCATTGCAGGCACTGCCTTTGAGGGGGGTGGAATCGATGCATCACGGCTGACCAGTGCCTTTGTTCTGGCGATGGATACCACCATTCTCGGTATCGCCTTTTCGGTGATCTTCATGCTGGTAGAGAGCCTGCTCAACCCGAAGATCGAGCGGTTGATCAACGAGAGTATCGACTTCAAGAGCATTGTTTCGCGGTGTCAGTTGGGATGATCTCGAACCGCAAAGCGCTCAAGTGGAGAAGCAGGGTCCATCTGACCTCGCTGCTGGATCTGCTGTTCATCATGATCTTTATTGCCCTCATTCAACCCAAGAAGGCGTCCGAGTTTGAACAGGAGAGTGTCAAGCGGGAGATCGAGGAGCCGACCGCCGTCGAGGTGAAACCGGTCGAGAAGTCGACTGCTGGTGAGGATGTCTTCTACCAGAAGGTGATGGTCTTCAATGAGTACAATGACAAGACCCACGGCTATATCTCTACCCGAACACTCTTCAAAAGTGAGTCCGGTCGCTGCTTCATGCAGATGAACCGGGTGCAGAATGGGTCGAGAATGGTCAATGAAGGGGATGTCAAGCCAATGACCCGGGAAGAGTACGACTGGGTCAATGATCCCGGTGTTCAGAAGCAGATCGGCAGCGAGTGCAAGGTCTCGCTGGGTTTGCAGAAAATGGTGATCAACTTCGACTCCGGTACGTCGGTTGCTTGCAGTCGTGGCTCGCTCAATGAGCGCTACCTCTGTGAGTGGATCTTTCCCTATGCCGTTCAGCAGGAAGAGCAGGGCAGCTACTCCAACTGGGAGCCTTTCAAGGTCTTTGCGGATGGAGATGAACAGATTCTGGTGAGTGGAAAGATTCTCTACTGGACGCCGCCCGAAATCGAGCAGCCTCCATTGCAGAATCGCACCGGCCGTTATCCGCCGCCTGCGCCGTATCCCTATCCATCATTTCCCTATCAAAGGTAAAGGTGGGGGTTAAGGTACCTCAAATGGTGGCCCATTCCGGGTAGTGGTATCAAACGGATATGGCTGCTTTTCCATCTGGTTGGAACTTTTTCGGCAGGAATAGTAAAATCCCCCTCCACTTTACTTTCCGAATCGGGAAGAGTTGGACCGAATGGAGTTTTCTTCGATAACGGGATCCGCATTGTATTGGTGCCAGTTTCGCACTGATAACGATCAATTGGGTCCCGTTTTCTATGCGCGGAAGAAGGGATACGATGACTACACCTGCACTGCTGGCACTGGAAGATGGGAGCCTCTTTTATGGGGAGTCGATAGGCGTTTCTGGTGAGACGGTGGGTGAGGTGGTATTCAACACCGCATTGACCGGATATCAGGAAATTCTGACTGACCCCTCGTATCTCAGACAGATTGTAACCCTCACCTATCCACACATTGGCAATGTCGGAACCAATGGTGAGGATGAGGAGTCGGCAGGCGGGGTGATGGCGGCCGGTCTGGTGATTCGTGACCGCTCCCAGATCACCAGTAACTGGCGCAGTACCGAGGATCTGGGCGACTATCTGGAGCGCAACCGAACGGTGGCGATTGCCGGTATCGATACCCGAAGGCTGACCCGAATTCTGCGGGAGAAGGGGGCGCAAAATGGTGCCATTGTTGCGGGTGAGGAGATTGATGCGGATGCGGCAGTGGATCTGGCCAGAGGTTTTGCCGGGTTGAAGGGAATGGATCTGGCGATCGAGGCGACCACCCGCAGCCAGTACGACTGGGAGCAGGGGAGCTGGAGTCTGGAGGAAGGGTTGCCTGAGCCGGTTGAGAACCCCTCTTCACTACCCTGGAATGTCGTGGTCTACGACTATGGGGTAAAACGCAATATCCTGCGGATGCTGGTGGATCGAGGCTGTCGTCTGCAGGTGGTACCGGCTGATACCGAGGTGGAGGAGGTGCTTTCACTCGAGCCGGACGGGGTCTTCCTCTCCAATGGCCCGGGAGACCCGGAACCGTGTGACTACGCCCGGCAGAACATTCAGCGGCTGCTCGCAGAGAAGATGCCACTGTTCGGGATCTGTCTGGGGCACCAACTGCTCTCCCTGGCCAGCGGTGCAAAGACTGTGAAGATGAAGTTCGGCCATCATGGTGCCAACCATCCGGTTCAGTCCTTGCAGGGGGGTGAGGTGATGATCACCAGTCAGAACCATGGCTTCGCGGTGGATGAAGAGAGCCTGCCGGAAAACCTGAAGGCTACCCATCGGTCACTGTTTGATGGTTCACTGCAGGGGGTGGAACGGACCGATTGCCCCGCGTTCAGTTTTCAGGGGCACCCGGAGGCAAGTCCGGGCCCACACGATGTGGCCCCGTTGTTTGACCACTTTATCGAATTGATGCAGCAGCGCAGGGATGCGTTGCAGGGAGCGTAATATGCCAAGGCGGAATGATATTCAGAGTATTCTGATCATCGGTGCCGGACCGATTGTCATTGGGCAGGCCTGTGAGTTTGACTACTCCGGCGCCCAGGCCTGCAAGGCACTCAAGGAGGAGGGGTTCCGGGTCATTCTGGTCAACTCCAACCCGGCGACCATCATGACCGACCCGGAAATGGCCGACTCCATCTATATCGAGCCGATCCAGTGGGAGGTGTTGGAGCGTATCATCGAGAAGGAGCGCCCCGATGCATTGCTGCCCACGATGGGTGGACAGACGGCACTCAACTGCGCGCTGGATCTGGAGCGTGAAGGGGTGCTGGAGAAATATGGTGTCGAGATGGTTGGTGCCACCCGGGATGCAATTGACAAGGCCGAGGACCGGGAGCGTTTCCGTGATGCGATGCACCGGATTGGCCTGGATACTCCAAAATCGGCCATTGCCCACAGTCTGGAAGAGGCACAGCAGGTGCAGGCACCGCTTGGCTTCCCGGTCATTATTCGCCCCTCCTTTACCATGGGTGGAAGTGGAGGTGGTATTGCCTATAACCGAGAGGAGTTTCTGGAGATCTGCGAGCGGGGACTCGACCTCTCTCCGACCAATGAGCTGCTGATCGAGGAATCCGTGCTCGGCTGGAAAGAGTACGAGATGGAGGTGGTACGGGACCACAAGGATAACTGCATCATCATCTGCTCCATCGAGAATTTCGATCCAATGGGAGTCCATACCGGTGACTCCATTACGGTGGCACCGGCACAGACGCTGACCGACAAGGAGTATCAGATCATGCGCAACGCCTCACTGGCGGTGCTGCGCGAGATCGGTGTCGATACCGGTGGCTCCAATGTGCAGTTTGCAATCAATCCGGATAACGGGCGGATGATCATCATCGAGATGAATCCACGTGTATCGAGATCTTCTGCACTTGCATCCAAGGCGACCGGGTTCCCGATTGCCAAGGTGGCCGCCAAGCTGGCGATCGGCTATACCCTGGATGAGTTGCAGAACGAGATTACCGGTGGGGCCACTCCTGCCTCGTTTGAACCATCCATCGACTATGTAGTGACCAAGGTGCCGAGATTCACCTTCGAGAAATTCCCGAAGGCCGATCCGGTGCTGACCACCCAGATGAAGTCAGTGGGTGAGGTGATGGCCATCGGGCGTACCTTCCAGGAGTCGATGCAGAAGGCACTGCGCGGTCTCGAGACCGGTGCTGATGGCCTCGATGAGAAGGTGGGTAAGCTGGAGGGGGATGCCCTGACCGAGTTGCTGCGCAAGCAGATCCGGGTGCCGGGTCCGGAGCGTATCTGGTATCTGGCCGATGCCTATCGGGCCGGCTGGAGCATGGAGGATATCTTCGAGGAGTGCCAGATCGACCGCTGGTTTCTGGTACAGATCGAGGATCTGGTACGGGAGGAAGCGGGAGTCCGTCAGCGTGGGCTGGCCGGACTGGATGCGCTTACGCTACGCCGCCTGAAACAGAAAGGGTTTTCTGATCGCAGATTGGCCCGTCTGGTCAGTAGTGATGAGGCTGCTGTGCGGGCTCATCGCCAGCAGCTTGGCGTACGCCCGGTTTTCAAGCGGGTAGATACCTGTGCTGCGGAGTTTCCGACCAACACCGCCTATATGTACTCCACCTATGAAGAGGAGTGCGAGTCCGATCCTTCCGACAACAAGAAGATCATGGTACTGGGCGGCGGACCGAACCGCATCGGGCAGGGGATCGAATTCGACTACTGCTGTGTCCATGCGGCACTGGCGATGCGTGAGGATGGCTATGAGACGATCATGGTCAACTGCAACCCGGAGACCGTCTCGACCGACTACGACACCTCGGATCGACTCTACTTTGAACCACTGACGCTGGAGGATGTGCTGGAGGTGGTGGACAAGGAGCAACCGGCCGGTGTGATCGTGCAATATGGTGGACAGACACCGCTGAAGCTGGCGCGGGATCTGGAGAAGGCGGGAGCGCCGATTATCGGAACCTCCCCCGAATCGATCGACCTGGCCGAGGATCGTGAGCGTTTCCAGCAAGCGCTCACCAAGCTTGGGCTGCTGCAGCCACCCAATCGTACCGCCTGTGCCGAAGAGGAGGCGTTGAAGCTGGCGGAAGAGATCGGCTATCCGTTGGTGGTGCGCCCCTCCTATGTACTGGGTGGCAGGGCGATGGAGATTGTGCATGATGCCGATGGGCTGAAGACCTACTTCCGAGAGGCGGTGCAGGTATCAAACGAGAGTCCGGTGCTGCTCGACCGTTTCCTCAATGATGCGGTGGAGGTGGATGTCGATGCCATCTGTGACGGAACCGATGTATTGATTGGTGGCATCATGCAGCATATCGAACAGGCCGGTGTCCACTCCGGGGACTCTGCCTGCTCGCTGCCGCCCTATGATCTGGGTGAGGAGATTCAGAAACGGCTGCGTGACCAGACCCGTGCGCTGGCGCTGGAGCTCAACGTGCTTGGATTGATGAATATCCAGTTTGCGATTCAGGGCGAGTTGATCTATGTGCTGGAGGTCAATCCGCGTGCCTCCCGTACCGTCCCCTTTGTCTCGAAGGCGACCGGGCGGCCACTGGCCAAGGTCGCAGCCCGCTGCATGGCAGGTGTCTCCCTGAAACAGCAGGGGATGGTTGAGGAGATTATTCCCGAACACTACTCGGTCAAGGAGGCGGTCTTCCCATTTGTGAAGTTCCCCGGTGTCGACCCGCTGCTTGGCCCTGAAA
This sequence comes from uncultured Piscirickettsiaceae bacterium, assembly GCA_964344785.1. Lineage (GTDB taxonomy): Bacteria > Pseudomonadota > Gammaproteobacteria > Thiopontia. The sequence goes on along the minus strand of CAYFOR010000003.1, from coordinate 47,993 downwards.
TGAAGTCGACCGGAGAGGTGATGGGGGTTGGTTACAGCTTTGGTGAGGCCTTTGCCAAGTCTCAGCTTGCAGCAGGCGGGCCACTGCCGCATACAGGTTGTGCCTTTGTCAGTGTGCGCGATGGCGACAAGGAGGCATTGATTCCGGTTGCCAAGGCACTGGTGAATGCCGGTTTTGATCTGGTTGCCACCAGTGGAACTGCCCGTATTCTGAAAGAGAACGAGATCGAATGCCAACGGATCAACAAGGTAACCGAGGGGCGTCCCCATATTGTTGACCAGATCAAGAATGGTGAGGTGAATATGATCATCAACACCACCGAGGGGGTTCAGGCCATTGCCGACTCCTACTCGATCCGAAGGGAGACGCTCAACCACAAGGTGACCTACTTCACCACCATTGCGGGAGCACAGGCGATGGCTGCTGCATTGTCTAAACTGGATGATCGTGAGGTCAACCGCCTACAGGATTTGCATAGAGGAGAATAGTCATGAGCAAGGTTCCATTGACTGTAAAGGGTGCTGAAAGACTGCGTGAAGAACTCAATCAGCTAAAGACCGTTGAGCGCCCCCAGGTGATCGATGCGATTGCCGAGGCACGTGCACATGGCGACCTCAAGGAGAATGCCGAATACCATGCTGCACGTGAGCAGCAGGGTTTTATCGAGGGTCGGATTCAGGATCTTGAGTCAAAACTGGGCAATTGCCAGGAGATTGACGTCTCCACACTGCCGAGGAATGGCAAGGTGGTCTTTGGGGTTACGGTTGACCTTGAGGATGAGGATAGCGGTGAAGGGGTCACCTACCAGATCGTCGGTGATGACGAATCCGATATCAAGGAGGGGCGCATTTCGGTGAATTCACCCATTGCCCGTGCCATGATCGGCAAGGAAGAGGGAGATGTGGCGGTGGTACAGGCCCCTGGCGGCACTCGCAACCTGGAAATTGTCGAGGTGCGATACGTAGCCTGAGCGGTTCTTCTGCCGTGCAGGTCTGCATCCGTAATTATCATTTGATAGGGGTCCTAGGTTACAATCGCGCTCCATTGAAACCTAAATCCTGCAAGCTCTCATACCTGCTCTGCACAACCTCTTGATCCGTATAGCGATATTTGCTCCCTTGGATATATCAATAAGTATACCGCGCGGTCTCAAATTCACTCTACGAATCAATATGTTGCACATGTCAGGCACGATTACTTGCAGGATTTAGGTGAAAATGCGCTCAGCCCTTTCCATGGAGTCCCAATGATTCGATATATCTTTATTACCGGTGGTGTCGTCTCCTCTCTCGGTAAAGGCATCGCAGCCGCCTCGCTTGGGGCCATCCTGGAGGCGCGTGGTCTCAAGGTCACGTTGATGAAGCTCGACCCTTATCTGAATGTCGACCCCGGAACCATGAGCCCGTTTCAGCACGGTGAGGTGTTTGTGACCGAAGACGGGGCCGAGACCGATCTTGATCTGGGCCATTACGAGCGTTTTATCCGTACCCGCATGACCCGCAACAACAACTTCACGGCGGGGCAGATCTATGACAGTGTACTGCGCAAGGAGCGTCGTGGGGATTATCTTGGAAAGACGGTTCAGGTGATCCCGCATGTAACCGATGAGATCAAACAGTCGATTATTGCCGGTTCCGAGGGGGCCGATGTGGCGCTGATCGAGATCGGAGGTACGGTGGGCGACATTGAGTCACTGCCATTCATGGAGGCGATCCGTCAGATGGGGCTGAAGGTGGGGCCGGACCGTGCACTCTATGTTCACCTTACACTGCTGCCATGGATTCCAACCGCAGGTGAGCTCAAGACCAAGCCGACCCAGCACTCGGTCAAGGAGCTGCGCAGTATCGGTATTCAGCCCGATATTCTGATTTGTCGTTCCGACAGGGCACTGCCCGAAGGAGAGCGGGAGAAGATCGCGCTCTTCACCAATGTGGCGGAACAGGCGGTCTTCTCTGCAGTGGATGTCAGGAGTATCTACCAGATCCCGATGCTGCTCCATCAGCAGGGGCTGGACAAGATTGTGGTGAAGAAGTTCCGCATGGAAGAGCTGCCGGAGGCCGACCTCAGTGAATGGGAGCGGGTAGTGCAGCATCAGGAGAACCCCAAACACAGGGTGACGGTCGGCATGATCGGCAAATACATGGATCTGACCGAGGCCTACAAGTCGCTTTCCGAGGCGTTGATCCATGCAGGGATTCACACCGATACCAAGGTGGAGATTCAATATATCGATTCCGAGGCGTTGGAACAGGGGGAGCAGGCCACTCTGGCAGGGCTGGATGCGATTCTGGTTCCGGGTGGTTTTGGCAAGCGTGGGGTCGAGGGGAAGATCAGGGCGGTGCAGTATGCGCGTGAGCAGCAGGTCCCCTATCTGGGAATCTGTCTGGGGATGCAGGTGGCGGTGATCGAATATGCACGTCACATGGCGGGGTTGGAACGGGCACACAGTACGGAATTTGAGCCGGAGACACCACACCCGGTGGTTGCGCTGGTAACGGAGTGGCAGGCGGAAGATGGCTCAATCGAACAGCGCAATGAGGACTCCGATCTTGGTGGTACGATGCGCTTGGGCGGGCAACGGTGCCAGTTGGCAGAGGGGGGGCTGGCACACAGACTCTATGGAACCGACGAGATTATTGAGCGTCACCGTCACCGTTATGAAGTCAACAGCCAGATCGTGCCGCAACTGGAGCAGGCGGGAATGGTCATCTCCGGGCGTTCCGTTGATGGCGAATTGGTGGAGATGGTGGAGTTGAAAGAGCATCCATGGTTTGTTGCCTGTCAGTTCCATCCCGAGTTCACATCGACTCCGCGTGATGGACATCCGCTTTTCAATGGGTTCATCGCAGCGGCGTATCAGTATCAACAGTCACGGGGGTAGAGAAGATGGAGTTATGTGGGTTTGAGATTGGGCTGGACCGTCCACTATTTCTGATTGCGGGTCCATGTGTCATCGAGAGTGAGCAGTTGGCACTGGATACGGCAGGTCGGTTGAAGGAGATTACCGGGCGGCTGAAAATCCCGTTTATCTACAAATCCTCATTCGACAAGGCCAATCGCACCTCAATCTCCAGCTATCGGGGGCCGGGTATGGAAGAGGGGCTGAAGATTCTGCAGCAGGTGAAGCAGCAGATCGGTGTACCTGTACTGACGGATGTGCATGAGGATACCCCGCTTGCAGAGGTGAGTGAGGTGGTGGATGTGCTGCAGACTCCGGCCTTTCTCTGTCGCCAGACCAATTTTATCCAGAGTGTGGCGCGGCAGGGGCGCCCGGTCAATATCAAGAAGGGGCAGTTCCTCTCTCCATGGGATATGAAAAATGTGACCGAGAAGGCGAAGGCGACCGGTAACCAGCAGATTATGGCATGCGAGCGTGGGATCAGTTTTGGTTACAACAATCTCGTATCCGATATGCGTTCGCTCTCGGTGATGCGGGAGACCGCTTGTCCAGTTGTATTTGACGGTACCCACTCGGTGCAGCTACCGGGTGGACAGGGGGGAAGTTCAGGCGGACAGCGCGAATTTGTACCGGTGCTGGCCAGAGCCGCAGTGGCGGTCGGAGTGGCAGGGCTGTTCATGGAGACCCACCCGAATCCTGACCAGGCGCTCAGTGATGGTCCCAACGCCTGGCCACTGGACAAGATGGCTGCGCTGTTGGGCACCCTGAAGGAGATTGACCATAATGTGAAACAGCTCGGTTTTATCGAGCAGTCCCTGTAGTACCGATAGAAGCAGTGATGGCTGTCATAATTCTGCAATGGGGGAGTGGAGCGCTGTTGGTATAATCCCGCACCAAATTATTCGAGACCTTGGTCTCTATTCATTCCAACAACTGTCAGGACGATTACTTCATGTCTGAAATCACCCAAATTATTGCCCGCCAAATTGTCGATTCCCGAGGAAATCCTACCGTAGAGGTGGACCTGAAAACCGCCTCCGGTGCGGTTGGTCGCGCTGCAGTCCCCTCCGGTGCCTCAACCGGCTCTCGTGAGGCGGTGGAGCTGCGTGATGGGGATGCAAGCCGCTATGGGGGCAAGGGAGTGTTGAAGGCCGTGGCCAATGTCAATGGCGAGATCAGTGATGTCCTGTTGGGCAAGGAGGTGAGTGCACAGGCTGAGCTGGATCAGACGATGATTGAGCTGGACGGTACCGACAACAAGGGACGTCTGGGGGCCAATGCACTGCTGGCGGTTTCCATGGCGGCAGCGCATGCAGCGGCCAATGAGCAGAAACTGCCGCTCTACCGCTACCTGAACCCGAATGGGTCCTACAAGATGCCGGTGCCAATGATGAATATCATCAATGGTGGGGAGCATGCGGATAATAGCATTGACCTGCAGGAGTTCATGATTCTGCCGGTGGGTGCGGACTCCATTACCGAGGCGGTCCGTTACGGCTCCGAGGTCTTTCATGCGCTGAGGAAGGTACTTGCGGCGCAGGGGATGAATACGGCTGTGGGGGACGAGGGTGGTTTTGCACCCAATCTCTCCTCTAATGAGGCGGCCATCGAGGTGATTCTGGAGGCGATCGAGAAGGCAGGTTTCAAGGCGGGCAGTGATATCTTCCTGGGCCTGGATGCGGCTGCTTCAGAGTTCTACAAGGATGGCAGCTATAACCTTGCATCCGAAGGGCGAGTGCTGGATTCCAGCGGGATGATCGATGTCTACGCAAACTGGGTAGAACAGTATCCGATTCTCACCATTGAAGATGGTCTGGACGAGAGCGACTGGGATGGCTGGAAAGAGCTGACCGACCGCTTGGGAGAGAAGGTACAGCTGGTGGGAGATGATCTCTTTGTGACCAATACCCGAATTCTGGCCGAGGGGATCGAGAAGAAGATCGGCAACTCCATTCTGATCAAGGTGAACCAGATCGGTACCCTGAGCGAGACACTGGCGGCGATTCAGATGGCGAAAGATGCCAACTACACCGCAGTGGTCTCTCACCGCAGTGGTGAAACCGAGGATGTCACCATTGCCGATCTGGTGGTCGCTACCAGCACCGGACAGATCAAGACCGGTTCACTCTCCCGTTCTGACCGGATTGCCAAATACAATCAGCTGATCCGCATTGAAGAGCAGTTGGGAGGAGCAACGAGTTATGCGGGGATGGCAGCCTTCTACAATCTGCCCCATCTGGCATAGTGGATATTGGTGACAGTCTTACGAATACCGGTGCTGTTCAGCAGTAGTGATCAGTCGCCGTTTTCTGCTGATGTCCGGACTGTTGATACTGCTGGGAGTGTTGCAGTACAGGCTCTGGTTCTCCGAGAGAGGGGTTCCCTATCTATGGGAGATGGAGGCGTCCATCCTGAATCAGATTGAGCAGAATCGGCAGATTGAGGCCTGTAACCGGGAGTTGCGGGCAGAGGTGATCGACCTGAAGAGTGGAAGGGATGCGTTGGAGGAGCGGGCGCGTAGTGATCTGGGGATGGTCAAGCCGGGCGAGATATTCATTCCGCTGCCGGACCACCAGGCTTCGCTACGTACCCGGATTGAGCAGCATGGTCGCTGCGAGCAGGTGATTCAGTGATCTGGGCCGTGGTACCGGCGGCTGGTGTCGGTAAAAGGATGCAGAGTGATCGTCCCAAGCAGTATCTTCCGTTGGCAGGCAGTACGGTGATCCAGCACAGTATCGAGCGGTTGCTTTCAAACAGCCGGGTTGAAGGAGTTGTGGTTGCTGTAGCGGGAGATGATCCATGGTGGGAGAGACTTGAGTGGAGTGATGCCGAGCGCATCTACCGGGTGGTCGGTGGTCAGGAGCGTTCAGATTCTGTGCTCAATGCCCTTGACTGGCTTGCCGGACAGCAGGTAGAGCAGCAGGCAGAGGACGACCCATGGGTGCTGGTACATGATGCGGCGCGCCCCTGCCTCTCTGCGTCTGATCTGCAAGGGTTGATCGAAACACTGGAGAACGACCCGGTTGGTGGGCTGCTGGCTGCTCCGGTGACAGACACCCTGAAGCGCTCGGGAGGCAGCCCACAGGTTGTCGAGACGGTCGACCGCTCGACCCTGTGGCGTGCCCTGACGCCACAGATGTTTCGCCTGAAGCTGCTTCGCGAGGCACTGCAGCAGGGGCGTGCTGCAGGCACAGCGGTGACGGATGATGCCCAGGCGATCGAACGATTGGGGTATCGGCCCCGACTGGTTGAAGGGGCAGCCACCAATCTCAAAGTGACCCATCCGGGTGACCTGCGGGTTGCCGAGGCCTTTCTGCAGTGATCCGGATTGGCCATGGCTATGATGTCCACGCCTTCGAGCCGGGTGACCATCTGATGCTTTGTGGTGTCTCTGTTCCGCACCACCAGGGTTTCAAGGCCCACTCCGATGGGGATGTGGCGATCCATGCCCTCTGTGATGCACTGTTGGGTGCAGCGGCACTGGGTGATATCGGTCGACTTTTTCCGGACAGTGATCCTCAATATCGTGGTCAGGACAGTCGTATCTTTCTGCAGGAGGTCAACCGGTGTATTTATGATGCCGGTTATCGGATCGGCAATGTTGATCTGACGATTGTGGCACAGCGTCCGAAACTGGCCCCCCATATGACCGCGATGAGAGCATCACTGAGTGAAGTATTGCAGATTGAGATGGGACAGGTCAGTGTCAAGGCAACCACCACCGAACGGCTTGGTTTTATCGGGCAGGAGCAGGGGATTGCAGTCTATGCAGTGGCGCTGCTGACATCAGTAGAATGAGTGTTGAGTCGCTGCCCCGTCTCCATGGTGAGTCGGTTGCATCAGCCATGGTACGTAGTTGCCCGGAGGATTTTCGGGTCATGGAGGATCTTGGTTTTCAACCAACCGGGGAGGGGCAACACCGGATGGTCGAGATTGAGAAGCGAGACCTCAATAGTGACTGGGTCGCCAGCCAGTTGGCAAAACTCGTTGGTGTAAAAAAGCGGGATGTTGGCCTGGCCGGTCTCAAGGATCGTTTCGCCATCACTCGTCAGTGGTTCTCGGTCGACCTTGCAGGCAGAGAGGAGCCGGACTGGAAGTTGCTGGAGTCGATGCCTGGTGAAGGGCAATCATTGAAGATTCTGGCAATCTCTCCTCACAATAGAAAGATTCGTAAGGGGGCACTCAAGGGAAACCACTTCGTGCTGCGGTTGCGTCAAGTGGAAGGTGAGCGGAAGGCGATCGAAGAGCGGCTGGAGCAGATTCATCAAGATGGTGTTCCCAACTACTTTGGTGAGCAGCGATTTGGTCGTGGTGGAGACAATGTCGAACGTGGTCTGCAGATGTTGCGTGGTCAATATCGGCCGCGAGGGCGTCATGAGCGTGGGTTGCTGCTCTCTGCGTTGCGCTCTGAGCTGTTCAATCAGGTCTGTGCGGCGAGAATCGATCAGAAGAACTGGGGAATGCCGTTGTCTGGAGAGGTTTTCGCACTCAACCGCAGTCGTGCACGTTTTCAGGTTGATGAGATCGACTGGGAGATCGAGAGCCGATTGGAACAGCACGATATCCATCTTACTGCGCCACTGTGGGGGCGGGGGAAGCTGGAGAGTGGCGAGGCGGTCGCACGGCTGGAGCAGGCAGTGGTGTCCCGTTTTGAGGAGATCAGCCAGGGGTTGGAGCGGATGGGGCTGGAGCAGGACCGTCGAGCGATTCGGCTGATACCGGATCAATTGCAGTGGCAATGGGAAGAGATTGATCAGTTACAACTTCGGTTCTGGCTGCCTGCCGGGAGCTATGCCACAGTCGTACTTCGTGAGCTTCTCCAGTAGCCGGTTATTCTGACCGCCATCTGGAAAGTGAAGCGGAGCCTGTGGGATGATTGTCTGTCTCACCTGCAATGGAAACAGGAGTATCGGACATGGGGTATCAGAAAATATTGGTTGTGACGATTTTGCTATCGATGGTGACGGCCTGTGCCGAGAAAGGTGCGGTTACCAAGAAGAGAGGCGGTCAGAGCCATACAGGCATGTTTGATCCGGCGACAGTGTGTGAGGCATGCAGAGCCATTGACGGCTATGTTGAGCCTGATCAGATCCCTTCAGAGCTCTATACGATGGTCGGCAAAGCGAGGGGAGACAAGCGAGAGCATGTTCGAATCCAGAAGGCACGTGGTGGTGTTCCGACGGGCAACACACCGGTATTCATCGGCAATGGCCGGTGCCCGGAGATCGATTCGGAAAAGTGGGCAATCGACTATTCGCACAAGCGGCGATGGCCGGCTATCCATAAAGGGGTTGATATCCCGCAGCCCAAGGGTACGCCGGTGTTGGCCGCTGCTGCCGGAACCGTGATTGCAAAATTCAGAAATACCAATAATCGCAAGGGGATCGAGGTGGCTCTGCGGCATACACCGGAGCAGACTGGACTGCCGTTCTATACCTATACGCAGTATACGCACCTGCTGGAGATGTCCCCGCTGCCGATCGGTGCTCAAGTGAACGCCGGGCAGGAGATTGCGAAGATATGGAACACCGGGAAGATGGGCAGAAGGATCAGAAGAGATGCGCTCCATTTTGCGGTATTGTATTCGGCGTCTCCCGAGTGGACAAACGATGGACAGGTCTTTGTCCCGCAGGACTCCTACTGGATGGACCCGGTTGCATTCTATAGGGCAGAGGGGCCATATGACTCTCAGTCACTGGCAGCACTGCCGACGTCCAGCAAAGGGATTGAAGTGGGTTATGTCAGACAGGATGGACAGAGAGTCCCTGCAGATGCTGCAAGGATCTGGCCGTTCGCCTGTAAGTAGGGGGCGGGGAAGGTATCGGCTACTGCCGGGCACTCTTCTTTAACAGTACGTAGAGCGCACCGGTCCCCCCATCACGCTGCCGTGCAGAGCAGAAGGCAAGGACCTCCGGTGACTGGCGAAGCCACTGGTTGACATAACTCTTGAGTACCGGCGTCTGGTCCGAGGAGCGTCTCCCCTTGCCATGGATCAGGTGGAAACAGCGGGTGTTCTGCTGGCTGGCGTGGTCGATCAGTTGTCGTAACTCGGCCGCCGCCTGCTTGATGGTCAATCCGTGGAGATCCAGTTCGAGGTTGGAGCAGAGTTCGCCCTTTTTCAGTCTCTTTACCGTGGTGTGGGGAAGTTGGCTGCGCATGTAGAAGAGGGGCGCTTCGGCCTCTACCGGATCAGGTGGAATCGATGAGCCTGCAGGATCTTCATACCAGTGTGCTGTAGCAGGGGGCTCTTCGGACTGGAGCAGCTTTGGATTCGGCTTTTCGGAAGATGATTCAGCTCGCTGCTCTGTTTTCAGCCTGCGTACCCCTTCTGTTGCTTGACGAAAGAGTGCGGAGTCTTCTTCATTGATGGACATTATCCGGCCCTGAAGATCTTTCTCCACCAACGCTTGCGGTTGCCGGGCAGGATATCGGTCGGCCGCATGTCGATGGGCTGTTCACGCGAGAGTACCCAGCCGGGAAGAGGAGGGTTGGTACTGGAACCGCAGGAGAGGCCGAGGTTGTTCGGGTCGTAGATCTTGACCATGGTGGGAGTATCGGTATGGTTGGTATAGACGATGCCGCAGTAGCGCTCTTGGTGCTCCCGGTGAAGCAGGATATCGATCTCGTCGAGAAATTGTATGAACTCCTCGGCACTGGAGTGCTGGGTTGGAGGGGCCTCCCCAATGGCGTAGATATACCACTCCTCCTGTTTTCCCTCCTTCAGTCGCTGCCAGAACTGTTCAAGATCATCCCACTGCAGCAGGCTGGAGAAGAGGCCATTGAAGGTGTCTCGGTAGTTGGATTCCATCAAACTATTCTACACCCATTCTCTGTGTCTACCCTGATGGCAATGTTCATGCGGCTGGGAATGGCGCTGCTGTCCCACGCGGTGAAGGCCCACTCCCAGAGCGATCCCAGCGAGAGACGGGGTGGGGGCGGGTGACCGAGAAAGGTGAAGGCCTTGGCGATGTTTTCGGCAGGAGTGCTGTTGTCGAGCGGAGGAGCCAGATTCTGTTTGCTCAGTTTCTGTCCGTTGGCATGGGTGGCAACCGGCAAGTGGCCATAGTGTGGTGTTGGATATCCCAGCATCTGTTGCAGATAGAGCTGTCGGGGGGTTGAGTCCAGCAGGTCGCTGCCGCGGATGACTTCAGTGACCCCCTGCAGGTGGTCGTCGACGACCACGGCCAGTTGATAGGCATAGAGCCCATCAGCCCGACGAATCACAAAGTCACCAATCTCCTGTTCGAGTTGCCATTGCCGCCTTCCCTGCCAGTGATCCTCAATCGAGAGTGTCTGTTTCCTGCATTGGATACGAACCGCGTGGCTCTGTAGCGGCAGATCGGCTGTTCTGCAGTGACCGGGGTAGATCGGGGCCTCCTTGAGCTGTTTGCGTGTGCAGCGACAGCCAAATAGACAGTGTTGATGGTCGAGCTGTTCCAGTGCCTGTTGGTAGAGCTCACTGCGCCTGCTCTGATAGAGTACGGCTCCATCCCAATGGAGTTGGTGCTGCTCCAGACTTCGCAGGATCTCATCGGCTGCTCCGGCAACGGTACGGGGTGGATCGAGATCTTCCATTCGAAGCAGCCACTTCCCGCCCCGTGATTTGCTCTCCATATAGCTGCCAAGGGCGGCAATCAATGAACCGAAATGGAGCGGACCGGTCGGTGAGGGGGCAAATCGGCCGACAATGTTGGGCTCTTTTTCCTGTTGCACAGTTTGACGCTATTCTATAGTGTGGCAGCCATGTCGGAAGGGTTTTAGTGTGGGGCTACAGTGATGTCAAACAATGAAGAGCAGCAGGAAGATTGTCGAACGGTTATTGAGGGGATGAAGGAGGATGGTGCCAAGTTCCGTCCAAGTGACTGGATTGAGCGTATCTCTTCGCAAATTGCTCAGTATGGCGAGGGAAAGAACCTCCGTTATCGGGATTGCGCGCGCCCTCGCATCATCAATGGTGAGAGGTGTCTGGTGATCGAGCACCGGCTGGCTGAGAAGGACCCTCACGCCTTTGCTTTTGTGCAGGAGTTTGCAGAAAGCAACAGTCTGAAAATACGTGAGGAGTGTGAGGAGCTGAAGTAGGGCCCCCTAGCCACTGGTACGCCGCCGATAGGGGTCAGGCCGACTTCTCCTTGATCTCTTCCAGTTCCTTGCAGTCAATACAGAGCGTGGCGGTAGGACGGGCCTCCAGGCGACGAATACCGATCTCGACACCGCACGATTCGCAGTAGCCGTATTCATCGTTTTCCAGCTCATGCAGGGTCTTTTCGATCTTGCGGATCAGCTTGCGTTCACGGTCACGTGTTCTCAGTTCAAGTGAGAACTCCTCCTCCAAGGTGGCACGGTCACTTGGATCAGGGAGATTTGCGGTCTCATCCTGCATATGGTTTACCGTGCGGTCAACCTCTTCCATCAGTTGTTTTTTCCAGGCCAGAAGAATCTCTTCAAAGTGCTTCTTCTGGTTCTCGTTCATGTACTCTTCGCCCTTTTTCGGTTGATAAGGGGCGATTCCACCAATCAGCGATGACTGTTTTTTTGCTGTGGCCATTTTCTCCTGCTCCTGCCATCTTTTAGGAAGGGCGCATTGATACCAGATTGTTTGGGGTCTGGCAACTGCTTATCGTCCTTTTGATGATTGCTGTTTTGTTTATGGGGTGAATAACAGTACCATCTTATAACGTGTCCGGTGGAAACGGTACTTTGTTGATGATTCGGTTTTGAATGGAGTGACAGATATTACAAGGAGTGGAATGGATGAAGGCACTGATCTTTGATGTAGATGGAACATTGGCGGATACGGAGCGGGATGGTCACCGGGTGGCCTTCAATCTTGCTTTTGCGGAGGCGGGGCTTGAATGGGAGTGGAGTGAGGCACTGTATGGTGAACTGCTTGCCGTGACCGGAGGGAAGGAGCGTATCCGTAAATATATTGACCAGTACAACCCGGTGAGGCCCGAGGTGGAGGATCTGGCTTCGTGGATTGCCGGGCTGCATGCGGCGAAGACCCGTCACTTTGTTGAGCTGATGGCCGCCGGTAGAATACCGTTGCGCAGTGGAGTACGTCGCCTGCTGACAGAGGCACATGATGCGGGGGTGCCGTTGGCCATTGCCACGACCACCACTCCACAAAATGTCTCTGCTCTATTGGAAAATGCCCTTTTTCCCGGTGCCGAGTCGTGGTTTGAGGTGATCGGGGCCGGAGATGTGGTACCTGCCAAGAAGCCTGCACCGGACATCTACAACCATGTGATGGAGAAGATGGGATTGTCCCCAAATGAATGTATCGCCTTTGAAGACTCTTCCAATGGCATCCGTTCTTCCAGGGCGGCAGGTCTGAAGACCATTGTTACGGTCAATGGTTACACCGCCGATGAAGACTTCAGCGAGGCGGTGCTGGTGCTCGACAAGATGGGTGAGGTCGATGACCCCTGCAGTGTGTTGCAAGGAGAGGGCGCTGGCAAGCCCTGTCTTGATCTCGACTGGGTGCGTGAACTCTGGGCAAGGTAGTGACCTCCTACTCCAATCGAATGCAGGTGATCGAGCCGTTTCATGTTATGGATATCCTGGCTCGTGCGCGGGCGCTGGAGGCCGAGGGGCGTTCCATCATCCACATGGAGATTGGTGAGCCCGACTTTGAGACTCCACAGCCGGTAGTTGATGCAGGTGTTCGTGCGCTGCAGCAGGGACACCACCACTATACCCCGGCACTTGGGCTGCCGCAGTTACGGGAAAAGATTGCTGTCCAATACCGGCAACGATATGGAGAGATGGTTGATCCGCAACGGATCGTGGTGACTCCCGGGTCATCCGGTGCGCTGCAGCTTGTGGTTGCACTGGTGGTGAATTCGGGGGATCAGGTGCTGCTTGCAGATCCTGGCTATCCGTGTAATCGCCATTTTATTCACCTGTTTGGAGGAGAACCGTTGACGATTCCTGTCGGGCCTGTTGAACGCTTTCAGCTGACTGCCGATCTGGTCAAGGCACACTGGGGCGAGAAGAGTCGATTGGTGATGATCTCATCTCCTTCGAACCCGACCGGGACCGTGATCGATCCGTTGGAGCTGCAAAAGATTGCAGAGTTTGTGGCTGCAGAGGGTGGAATTCTGGTTGTCGATGAGATCTATCATGGACTGACCTATGAAGGGCAGGTGAGTAGTGCGGTCAACCTGCCGGGTACGGTGTATGTGGTCAACAGCTTTTCCAAATATTACGGGATGACCGGCTGGCGTCTTGGCTGGCTGGTTGCACCATCCGAATCTGTTGAGGGAATTGACCGGCTTGCCCAGAATCTCTTTCTGGCGGCACCGACGCCATCACAGCATGCGGCACTGAGCGCGCTCGACCCGGAGGTCGAGGCGATTCTCCTGTCCCGCAGAGACGCCTTCAGGGAAAGAAGAGATTTTCTTTTCAAAGAGTTGAATCGTATCGGTTTCAGAATTGATCATCTGCCTGAGGGTGCCTTTTATCTCTATGCAGATTGCAGTGCATTCAGTAACGACAGCAGTGAATTGGCGATGAGTTTGCTGGAGCAGGCTGGTGTTGCGATTACACCAGGCAAGGACTTTGCCACGGAAGATGCAGACCACTGGGTCCGTTTTGCCTATACCGTCTCTCTGGGCCGACTGCAGCAGGGAGTAGAGCGTATTCACCGGTTTCTGCAATCTACGGGGTGGCAAGGGTGAATCTGCAACAGTTCAGAGCCCTTCAGCTCCCTCCACAAATTCAGCGCCTTGGTGAGTGGATAGGGGGGCTTGGTGTGCTCTACTGGTTCTGGTGGGTGCTCTTTGAAAAAGGGGCATTGGTTTCGTTGACGGAAAGCCCGCAGTTGATGGAGATCCTGCTCGGGCTGCCATTGATTCTGATTATTGCCGCACTCTACTACACGGCGGTATTTGTACTGCTGCGTGTGATGCTCTGGCTGTTATGGGGACGGAAACAAAAAGAGCCGATGGATCCATCAGATCCATCGGCCCAATAGTACTCTCGGAGTACTCACCCCGGGGTTAGACCCCCATAAACCGTCTTACTTGATAGTGGTGTGGTGAGGAGCAACACCATAGTAAGGATGAGCAGCATAGCTCTCGGTGCGCAGATCAGAAGCACCCTTGAAGCGGCTGTTCTCGGCAACGTCCATGTCAGACTGGATGTCGGAAGAACCCTTACCAGAAGCGTTGATGGTCATGCTGAAGTTACCTTCGGCATCCGCAGCTCCCTTTCCAGCGCCACGTGCCTTGCCATCGAAAGCACCATCAGCAGAACCGGTGCCGTAACCAGACTCGTTGTCATCTCCGCTGAAGAACGCAGAAGCGTTGGCAGCAACAGCAGTAAGAGCGATAGCAGCAATAATCTTTTTCATGATAAATCTCCAATAAATATATAATTCTTAAATAAGTGGAGCAGGTTGATGCTTGATGTTCAACCTGCCTCTAGTAACCTGATGGAGTGAATTATATAGAATTCTATAATCTTGTAAAATAATTATATTTTATAATAATTATTGTTGTGTTTATGATGAAGAGAGGCAAAGTAGTGCCGCTCCGTAGGCAGCTTCTGTATGAGATGCGGTGACAATCGGGACGGCGAGTTGCTGTCGTCGCAGTGCCGTCCAGTGCGGGTTATTTGCACCACCACCGGCAGTGACCACCCGTTTCAGAGCGGGGGCACCCAGGGCCTCCATTTTTTGATAGCCGGTGGCCTCAATACCACTCAACCCTTCGAACATGCCTTGCAGGAATTGATGATCTTCTGCCGGGCGAGGGGTCAGACGGGGGGAGAGCGTTGGGTCGGCATAAGGGAAACGCTCACCCACGGCAGGCAGTGGATAGTAGTCCAGGCCGGTGTGAGAAAGTGGATCGATCTGTCTGCTCAATGTTTCAATCTCTTCGACCGTAAAGTACTGGAGCAGTACACCCGCACCGGCATTCGAAGCACCGCTGACGAGCCACTGGTTGCCCAGGCGGTGGCTATAGATTCCTGACGCTTTTTCAAAGACCGGTTTTCTGGAGAGTATCTTCAATACCATGGTGGTCCCGAGTGAGGTCACCGCCTCGCCCGGTTTGCTGATCCCGCAGGCGATGGTAGCGGCGATGCTGTCGGTTGTTCCGGCACAGATCTTTACAGGGGTATCCTGGTCGATGTTCCAGCGTTGCAGCAAGCTCTCCTGAAGGTGCCCATAGGTTGTCCCCGGTTGGACGACCCTGGGCAATATCTTTTCGGGAAGCTGCAGTGTCTCCATCCACTCTGGCCAGCAGCGTTGGATGGGATCGTATCCCATCTTCAGGGTATTGTTTTCATCACTCCAGCCGAACTGGTCAGCCAGTCGGTTACTGATCCAATCGGCTTGATGAAGTGCAAATATATTATTGTTATTTATTGGGTAATTTTTCAGGATCCAAAGCAGTTTCGATGCAGATGAGGTGGCTCCGTGCGCACCACTTTGCTGTGGCGCGATGGTACTGATCCGATCAGCCTCAACCGTGGCGCGTCGATCGTTGTACATCAGCGCAGGGGTGAGTGGTGTTCCTGACCGATCACAGAGCAGCAGGGTTGCAGAGGTGCCGTCCACGCACAGTGAATCAATCGGTGCGTTGGGAAGGGTGGGAATCAGCTGGTCAAGCAGTGATAGTATGCTCTCCCACCAGAGCTGGGGGTTCTGCTGATAAAAACCATCCTCTGGATGCTGCGGTGGAGGCAGGGGCTGACGCTGTTCGGCAACGACCGCTCCATCGGCATCAATTGCAACCGCTCGACAACCGGAGGTGCCGAGGTCAATACCAATATGGATGGTCACTGAACGAAACGGATCAGTTGGGGGTCGGTGAAGCTCCAGGTAGCTGTACAACCGGTTTGGGGTTCCAGTCATCTGCCTGGTGTTCGGCAACAACCGTGGTATAGACCCCGCCCCGGACATTGAAGGTAGCAGTGAGGCGCATGAAGCGTGGCTCGGTTACTGCTGCCAGGTCGTTGAGAATCTGGTTGGTCACCGCCTCATGAAAGGCGCCCTCATTGCGGTAGGACCAGATATATAGCTTGAACGACTTCAACTCCACACAGCGCTGGTCGGGGACATACTCCAGGTCCATGGTTGCAAAATCGGGCTGACCGGTGAGTGGGCAGTTGCAGGTAAATTCAGGGGTGTGTATGCGGATGGTGTAGTCCCGCTCCGGATTGGGATTGTCAAAGGTCTCCAGTGTCTTGCTCGGTTGTGATGGCATCTTATTGATTCCGCAAATATGTGTTCATTAAAAACAGTGTATTATTTGATTTACTTTAAGTTGATTGTTTGGTGGATGTGGTGTGGTCAGAGTGCTATTATACGCATCCTTTTTCCCGTCTGGCCCGCTGCTTGTAGAAAGTGATGCCGCGCTGGCGCGGTTCTGGATGTTCACTGGTAGATGCGACTCAAGACCCTCAAACTGGCCGGATTCAAATCCTTTGTTGACCCCACCGCGGTCTCTTTTCCCAGTAATCTGGTTGGAGTGATCGGCCCCAATGGGTGCGGAAAATCCAATATCATCGACGCGGTTCGCTGGGTGATGGGAGAGAGTTCGGCCAAGCAGCTGCGTGGCGACTCGATGTCGGATGTGATCTTCAATGGCTCCAGCGCACGCAAGCCGGTCGGATCCGCCACGGTTGAACTGGTGTTCGACAATAGTGATGGAAAGTTACAGGGGCAGTACGCCAGCTTTGCGGAGATCTCGGTAAAGCGCAAGGCCTCGCGTGATGGCAAGTCCAACTACTATCTGAACGGGACCAAGTGTCGGCGCCGTGACATCATGGATCTGTTTTTGGGAACCGGTCTCGGCCCACGCAGCTATGCCATCATTGAGCAGGGGATGATCTCACGGTTCGTCGAGGCGAAACCGGACGATCTGCGAGTGCTGATTGAAGAGGCGGCCGGGATCTCCAAATACAAGGAGCGTCGGCGCGAGACCGAAAACCGGATTCGCCATACTCGCGAAAATCTGGACCGAATCAACGACCTTCGGGAAGAACTCGACAAGCAGTTGCGTCGACTGGAGAGACAGTCCCGCATTGCCAAGCGATACCGTGTATTGAAACAGCAGGAGCGCCTGCTGCAGGCACAGTTGTTGGCGCTCCAGTGGCAGCGCTTCGATCAGCAGTCTGCAGAACAGCAGAAGCGTATTCGAGAGGCCGAACTGGCGGTACAGGAGCGGCTGGCACAACAGCGTGGTATTGAGGCGAAGATCGAGAAGGGGCGAGAACAGCACCACGATGCGAACGAACAGTTCAACGAGATTCAGGGGCGGTTCTATGCGGTGGGTGCCGAGATTGCGAGAGATGAACAGAACCTGAAGGGAGTTCGGGAGCGTCAGACGATGCTGCAGGAAGACCTGGAACAGGTGGAGACGGCCTGGCACGAGACCAATGGGGTGATGAAGACCGACCAGCAGCGGATCGTCGAACTGGAGCAGCAACTGCAACAGGATGAACCGCAACTGCAGCATCTGAAGCAGGAGGATGAAATTCTCAATACGGATTGGGAGCAGGCTGAGCAGATGTGGCATCAGTGGCAGAGTGAAATGGAGCAGTTCAACCGCTCTGCCGGTGAACCCAAGAAGGATGCGGAGATTGCCCGCTCCCATATCGGGCAGATGGAGCGGCAGCAGTCCAACGGAGAGCGTCAGCGCCAGCGCCTGCTGGAAGAGCAGGCGCGGCTACCGGCAATCGATGCGTCCGAACTGGAGTCGATGCAGCAGCAGTTGATCGAGGCAGAACAGCAGCTTGAACAGCAGCGAGTCCAGGGACAACAGTTACGACAAACACTCACCGAACAGCGTGAGCGAAACCGGCGGTTGAGTGAGCAGCTCAGTAGCGAGCAGGGAAGGCTGCAGCGTTTGAGCGGCCGTCTGACCTCGCTGGAGGCACTGCAGCAGGATGCACTGGGAAGAGATCGCAAAGGGATTACACAGTGGTTGCAGAAGCATAATATTGGTGATGCCCCCAGATTGGCAGAGCAGATGACGGTGGCAGCAGGCTGGGAGCGTGCGGTCGAGGCTGTTTTAGAGGGAAACCTTGAAGCGGTAGTGGTCAGCAGCGATGAGCCACTGTTGCAGCAGGCGGCCACGTTGCAGAAGGGAGAGATTCGGTTTGTTCAGCAAGGTACCGATGTGCAGCCTGAAGCCGCTCTGTCGGGTGCTGTTCCGTTGAGTGGGCTGGTTGAATCCGAATTGGCAATTGGTGGACTTGGTGGACTGTTGCATGGGATCTATGCAGTGGAGGGGCTGGAACAGGCGATGCAGCTACGCTCTGCATTACCACCGGGTGCCTCTTTGGTGACCCGTGATGGTTTGTGTATTGGGGCCGGTTGGTCACAGGTACGCCGGGATGACGACCATGAAGAGGGGGTGCTACAGAGAGAGCAAACCATTCGAGGATTGCAACAGGAGATTGCAGAACGTAAGGCAGCCATCGAGAAGTTGGAAGCGGAACGTACGGCAGGCCGGGAGCAGTTCACTCAATCCGAGCGAGAATTGGAGTTATTGCAGCAGACCATCGACAGGGGCAGTGCCCGGATTACCTCTCTGAAGACCGACCTGAGTGGCAAGCAGGCGCGCCAGGAGCAGGCGAACCAGAGGCGTGAGCGTATTGATGAGGAGTTGCAACAGGTCTCCGAGCTTGCCAGCCAGGCAGAAGAGGAGATCAATGTTCGGCGCCAGCAACTGGAGGATGCGCTGGAGGCGATGGCCGCGGTTGAGACGCAACGTACCGAGATGGAGTCAAAACGGGATGGGCTGCGCAAGACGATGGAGCAGGCACGTGCTCGTGCTCGTGAAAAGAGAGATCAGCTTCATCGGCTGAATGTGCAGGTCGAGTCGGCACGAACCCGCCTGGAGTCCACCCGCAGTGGACTGATCCGGATGGAGGAACAGCTCAGGAACAGTGATGCGAGAAGAGGGGAACTGCAGCAGATGATTGCAGAGCTGGAGAAGCCCCAGGAGGAGCTGCAGCAGGTATTGGAGAGCCATCTGGCACAACAGTTGGTGGTTGAGAATGAATTGGCGGATGCACGCCGTCAGCTGGAGGAGATTGAGCACCAGCTCCGTGAACAGGACCGCCAACGGCTGGAGGCGGAGAGAGATGTACAGGAGCTGCGTACGCTCCATGAACAGAAGATGATGGAAGGGCAGGAGCTGAAGGTTCGCTGTCAGACACTCGACGAGCAGTTGCAACAGCAGGGGCATCAGCGGGATATGCTTATCAGGGAGATGCCGGAAGGGGCCACGGCGGATCAGTGGCAGCGGGATGTGGACGAGATGGCCCGCACCATCGAGCGGCTGGGGCCGATTAATCTGGCAGCTATTGAAGAGTATCAGAGTGAGTCGGAGCGCAAGGAGTATCTCGATCAGCAGCATGATGACCTGGTGGAGGCACTGGAGACGCTGGAGTCGGCCATTGCCAAGATCGACCGGGAGACCCGTAGCCTGTTCAAGCAGACCTTCGAGCAGATCAATGACGGTATTCGCAATAACTTCCCACGACTCTTTGGCGGCGGGCGCGCATATCTGGAGATGACCGGTCAGGACTTGCTTGATACTGGTGTGACGATCATGGCGCAGCCACCGGGCAAGCGCAACAGCACCATTCACCTGCTCTCCGGCGGTGAGAAGGCACTGACCGCAGTGGCACTGGTATTCTCGATTTTTGAGCTGAATCCCGCCCCATTCTGTATGCTGGATGAGGTCGATGCGCCGCTGGATGAGGCCAATGTCGGGCGCTTCTGCAGTCTGGTCAAACAGATGTCGGAACAGGTACAGTTTATCTTTATCACACACAACAAGGCTACGATGGAGATCTCCGATCAGCTTTCAGGCGTTACCATGCATGAGCCTGGAGTGTCCCGTGTCGTGGCGGTAGATATCGAAGAGGCGGCAGCCATGGCTGCCAGTTAACGCTATGGGCTTATTGGACAGACTATTTGGCGCAAAGCCGGATGAACGCAAGGAGAGCGATCTCCAGCATCAGAATCATTATGATCACCATGCACCGATTAATCTGGATGATGTGGGAGGTGTTGAAGAGAGCCGGATTGATCTGGCGCTGGCCGAACAATCGATGGAAGCGGATCAGAATGGGATGCTGCATGAGGGTAAGGCTGGGGAGGACACCAGGGCGGATGATTCCCAGTTTTCGATGGCATTGACCGTGGTCGCATCTGATGGAGACCATATCGAGGGAGGGGACCTGGTGCGGGAGTGCACTGCCGTAGGGCTCCACATGGGAAAGGATGGACTGTTTCACCGTTACCCCGAGCAGGGGGTCAAGGCCCCACTCTATAGCGTGAGCAATATCCTCAATCCGGGGCTTTTTGATCCGAAACAGATGATGTCACTCAAGACTCGAGGGTTGTTGCTGTTTTTTCAGCTACCGGGACCGCATTCCGGAAAACAGTGTCTGACCGCAATGTTGGAGGGGGCCAGCCAGCTGGCTGCGGGGCTGGGGGCGATATTGATGGATGCCGAGCGCCGACCACTGAAGCAACGGACACTGCAGCAGATGCAGGAGCAGCTCTCCCAGTTTGAATATCAGCAGGAGCTGGCAAGACGCAAGGCCGAGCAGACGCTTAATGGCGGCTGATCGTACAGTGGTTGAGCGGGCGGAACAGTTGCGCCGACAGCTCAACCACCACAACTACCAATACTATACGCTGGATGCTCCGCTCATCAGTGATGTCGAGTATGACCAGCTCTTCCGCGAACTGCAGCAGATGGAAGCGGATCACCCCGAACTGTGGGCGGTCGACTCCCCAACACAGCGGGTTGGAGGCCCCATTCTTGATTCGTTTGAGTCGGTCACCCATGAAGTGCCGATGTCATCTCTCGACAACGCCTTCTCCGTGGAAGAGATGCGTGATTTTGAGCGCAGGATCATGGAACGTGCAGGGGTCGAGCGTGTTGAGTATGTGGTGGAACCCAAACTGGACGGTCTGGCCTTGAGTCTGCTCTATGAGAATGGTGTGTTGGTGCGCGGCGCAACCCGTGGTGACGGGGTACAGGGAGAGGATGTGACGGTCAATGTGCGCACGATTGAAACCATTCCGCTACGGCTGAGTGGAGAGGGAATTCCACAACGTCTGGAGGTACGTGGAGAGGTGTTTATCTCCAGGGCTGACTTTGCGGCACTCAACCAGCGACAGGAGTACAAGGGAGAGAAACGTTTTGCCAACCCCAGAAATGCGGCAGCGGGGAGCCTGCGTCAGTTGGACTCTGCCGTTACTGCAAAACGACCACTCTCCTTTATCAGTTATGGTGTCGGACTGGTTGCCGGTAGCGACACCGCTACCTACTATGATCAACAGATTGAACAGCTTGCCGACTGGGGGCTGCCGATCTCGCCGGAACTCCGTAAGGTGGAGGGGGTTGCAGCCTGTGAGGCAGCCTACCAATCGCTTGCACAGCGTCGCCCACAGCTTTCGTATGAAATCGATGGTGTAGTCTACAAGGTGAACGACTTGGCACTGCAGCAGCAGTTGGGTGCTACGTCCCGTGCTCCCCGTTGGGCCATCGCCTGGAAGTTTCCAGCCGAGGAAGCCAAGACCACAGTGGAGGCGATTGAACTGCAGGTGGGCAGAACCGGTGCCTTGACCCCGGTGGCACGACTGCGCCCGGTTGAGGTTGGTGGCGTCACCGTCTCGAATGCAACCCTGCACAATGCTGATGAGGTGGCGCGCAAGGATGTGCGGGTTGGAGACACCGTGGTGGTCCGTCGTGCAGGGGATGTCATTCCCGAGGTTGTGCGCAGTCTGCTGGAAGCGCGTCCAGAGAAGAGTGCCCCCTGGGAGATGCCGACACACTGCCCGGTCTGCGACTCTGTTGCGATCCGCGATCAGGACAAGACGGTCATCCGCTGCAGTGGCGGGCTCTACTGTCCGGCACAGCGCAAACAGGCAGTCTGGCACTTTGCCTCAAGAAAGGGGCTTGATATCGAGGGGCTTGGTCAGAAGCTGGTCGATCAACTGGTCGAATGTGAACTGGTCAGCAGTCCGGCGGAACTGTTCAGTGTTGGAGTGGATCAACTGGCTGCTCTGGAGCGGATGGGGCGGAAATCGGCAGATAACCTGGTCGCGGCGCTGGCGCGTGCTCGCAACACCACATTGCCTCGGTTTCTCTACGCACTGGGAATTCCCGAGGTTGGAGAGGCCACTGCGGCGGCTCTGGCCCGCCATTATGGTGATCTTGAACCATTGCTGCAGGCTGATCTGGAGCAGTTGCAGCAGGTTGAGGATGTGGGGCCCATTGTGGCCGGAAATATCGTTACCTTCTTTCAGCAGACGCATAATCGAGAGGTGATTGATGCGCTTCGTGCTGCCGGTGTAGGCTGGCCTCCCATTGAGGTGGATCGTGGAGATGGTGAGCCACCACTGGCTGGCAAGACCTATGTCATTACCGGTACACTGGAGCAGTATAAGCGGAGTGAGTTGAAGGCAGCGCTTGAAGCACTTGGCGCCAGGGTGTCCGGTAGTGTCTCGAAAAAGACCACGGCACTGATATGCGGGGCAGATCCCGGTTCGAAACGGCAGAAGGCACAGCAGTTGGATATTGAGATTCTGGATGAGGCCCAGGCTCAACAGCTATTATTGGGTCAGTCTGCGGACTGACCCGTACACGTAGTTATGCCCCGGTTTTGTCCGATTCGTCCCTGGCCGGACAGGTATTGATTCCGAGCAACGGATAGACCGGACACCATGAGATCAGCCCGGTGGCCAGCGGAATCAGTCCGATCAGGCCCCAGGCAGGGAGTGCGCCCATTGCAGTGGCTGTGATCAGGATGGCACCAAGTACGATGCGAAGAATGCGGTCAAGGCCGCCTACGTTTTTTGTCATAAGGGTTATCTCCAGTTTGGTCTGTTTTCTGGTACTCGAACACGGCAATCATCAATGGGTGCAGCAGGCTGGGAGATGCCTGTGCGATGAGTCATGGTATTCAAGTACCAGAGTACAGATCATACCGCCAAACTGTTTCTGTTCTATTGCAGAAAATCAGAGCACCTTGATGCTGAGAGCATGGATTTCACTCTCCATTAACGGGGCTACCGCATCATAGACCATACGGTGTTTTTCGATCAGCCGTTTTCCTTCAAATTGTGTACTGGCGATGTGCACTGTGAAGTGTCCGGCGCCACCCGCACTTTTGTGTCCGGTGTGTTCGGCGGAGTTATCCTCGATATCCAGCTGTGTCGGAGCCAATACCTCTGTCAGTAGGCTGTGTATCGCCTCAATGCGTTCTGTTGGTGTCATCTTTATATCCCGTTATCTGATGATGAATCCGATGATAATGGATCTCATGTGCCTTGCCCATTTCCCCTCTGGTGTATTGAAAAGAATAGGGGGATAATCCATCGAATGAGTGATGCATCCGAAAATGAGTCATCCGATACCCTGTTAATGGGGATGATCGCCGGTCTTGAGCAGCAGTTGGCCGAGCGTACTGCAGAGCTGAGTGATGCAAAAGATCAGATCAGTTCCATATTGCACTCGACCAATGAGGGTATGGCCGTCATTGACCTGGAGGGGTTCATCCAGAAGGTCAACCCTCAACTGGAGCGGATGTGTGGCCGGTCACTGGAGGAGCTGAAAGGAAAACCTGCCAGTGTCCTCTTTATCGAGGAGTCCGAGAATAGTGATCTGATGGATCTGTTGACCCATCTGGCAGCACCACTCAATGTACTGCTGGAGCGTCAGTACGACATGTTCGAGGACCTTTGTGCAGAGGCACCGGTTGCACTGCTGCTGGTGGATGCAGAGGGCAAGGTGCGGCTCTCCAATGCGGCTATGGAGGAGCTTACCGGATGGTCTATTGAGGTGCTGGTTGGGGGTACTCTCGAGCCGTTGATCTCCGAGTCGGTCAAGGATCTCTACCAGCGGCTGATCGATATCTATGTGCAGGAGTCGATTACCAACATCAAGGGTAGCCATAGCCTTGGCTTCACTACATCAGGGGGAGACAAGAGGAATCTTGAGTTTGAGGTGGTACCACTCAAATCAGGTGAGCAGCGCTTCATGTTGCTGCTGCTCCATGGTGCGCAGAAATCGAGGCGTCTTGAACTGTTCAAGATCTCGACCATGGGACGGTTGATCGAGGAGACCGAGGAGAGGGTCCGTCTTCAGTACCGTCTGTTGAGGCCGGGGCAGGAGCGCCTTCCGGTCCAGCTCAACATTGCACTACTGAAGCAGACCAAGGCAAGGCTGGCCAAAAGCAGCGGTGCCTTGTTGGTGCTGCATGATATCAGTGGACAGGTCAAACAGGGGCACAAGGAGCAGTATGAGGCATTTCAGGCCGGTATTGCCGAGATGAGTGCCACCGTGATGCATAACATTGGCAATGTGTTGACGGGAATGCATGGCAATCTGGGCGGGGTCGCCCAGGGCATCAAGGAGATGGAGCTGCTGGTCAAGGGTATTCAGGTGCTGCAGCGGGGTGTTCAGCAGGACAAGCTGAACCAGGAAAAACTGGAGCTGGGGCTGGGTGCATTGTCAGAGGCGATCGAAAAGATCTGTCATGGTGAGCGCAAGATGGGTCGGGCCGGTGGAGTACGTGGCCGTGCCGAAAAGCTGGGTAATGCGATCAACCACGTCAGTGAAATCATCCGAATGTTTCGGCAGGATGCCAAGGCAGGCGCACAGTCGACCCGCTTCAATCTATTGCAGATGGTGCATGACACACTGGACCTGATTGAAGACAAGTTCAATCGATACCACATTGATCTGATCGTGGAGGTGCCGGACGATATCGAGATGAATATCCCCAGAAACCTGACCATGCAGATGCTGCTGAATATGGTCAAGAACAGTTTTGAGGCAGTGCAACAGCGTAGAGAAGATGGGGAGGTGCTGGAGAAGCCATTCGTTCGGGTTCGTTCAGTAGAACTGGAGGGGGAAAGAATTCTGCTGGAGGTACAGGACACCGGTTGCGGTATTCCAAAGGAGAAGCAGGAGGATATCTTCAAGTATGGCTATACCACCAAGAGTACCGGTAGTGGTGTTGGCCTCCACTCAATCAACAACTATCTCAACGGCATTGGTGGCGAGATCACCATTGAAAGTGAAGGGGCGGGAACAGGGACGACGATTCGGGCTATCCTGCCGCAGGATGATCAGAATGATGATCAGAATATAGACCAGAGAGGGCAGCCGGAGCTGTCAGGGTAGCACCTTCTTGAATGGTTTGACGCTCACCTCGGTATAGACACCGGCCAGCATGTAGGGGTCCTGGTCGGCCCAGTCGGAGGCCGCTTTCAGAGAGTTGAACTCAGCCACAATCAGACTGCCACTGAATCCGGCGGGGCCGGGGTCTTCACTATCGATCGCCGGGAACGGACCGGCCAGCAGCAACCGGCCTTCATTCTGCAGTTGTTGCAGTCTTGCAAGGTGCTGAGGGCGAACCTCAAGACGTGTTTCAAGGCTCTCTTCTCTATCCTTTCCGGTAATTACATAGTACATCGGCTCTATTCCTTCTCTTCACTGGTAATGGTGGCGGTCTCTTCCTCTTCATCCTGAATGTGCCGGGTCATATAGAGTGCCTGTGCGATGACAAAGGCAAAGGTGAGTCCCATCACGCCGAACAGTTTGAAGTTGACCCAGATCTCCTCTCGGGTCTGCTCATCCAGTTCCAGCCCATAGTAGAAGGCAACATAGATATTGATCAGCCCGACAACGATAAAGAAGATGCCCCAGCCCCAATTGAGCCGATTCCAGACCTCGGCAGGAAGGGTAATGCTGCCCTCCATCATCCGCTGGACCAGGGTCTTCTCTCCAATAAAGAAACTGCCGATGAAGGCAAGCGCAAACATCCAGTTGACGATCGTGACCTTCCACTTGATGAACAGCGCATCCTGGAAGATGAGTGTCGCACCGCCCAGAACAGTAATCAGGGCCAGCGTGATCAGATGCATCTTCTCGAAGCGGCGATGTTGCAGCCAGAATATCGCAACCTGAATGGCAGAGGCTGCAATGGCGGCAGCGGTTGCAACGAAGATGTCATACATCTTGTAGGCAACAAAGAAAAGAATGACGGGAAATAGGTCAAACAGAAATTTCATGGGATTGATAATGGTAAAATCGGCTGTTTCACTGATATAGGCGGTACTATACCTGATAACACGCACGATGTTGCTGAACTATGACCTCCATAGCCACTCCACGGTATCTGATGGAACGCTCTCTCCGGCAGCACTGGTCGAGCGTGCGGTTGCCAAGGGTGTAGATGTCCTGGCCCTGACCGATCACGATGAGGTGGCCGGTCTGGGTGAGGCGTTGTCTGCTGCAGAGGAAATGGATATCCGGTTATTGGGCGGTGTCGAGATTTCAGTCACTTGGGGCAAACAGACAGTCCATATTGTTGGGCTGAATATCGATCCGGGTCATCCTCAACTGCAGGCAGGTCTGGAGCAGATTCGTCAGTTCCGTAGCTGGCGTGGTGAAGAGATCGGGCGTCGGCTGGAGAAGGCCGGTGTGGTGAGTGCTTATGAGAAGGCACTGGCTCACCGACAGGGCGCACTGCTGACCCGCACCCATTACGGACGCATGCTGGTGGATCAAGGATTGGCCGATGGCCTGCAGCAGGCCTTCAACCGTTTTCTGCTGCGGGGCAAGGCAGGGTATGTCTCCGGTGACTGGGCAACGCTGGAGGATGCGGTCGGCTGGATCTCTGCGGCCGGTGGCGATGCGGTGGTGGCACATCCGGCCCGTTACAGGATGACCCGTACCAAACTGCGTGCCCTGTTGGGAGAGTTTGCCGAACATGGAGGGGCCGGTATCGAGGTGATTTCAAGCAGCCATACCGATCAGGAGGCCCGGACCATGGCAAGACATGCAGCCGATTTTGGTCTTGCCGCCTCACGTGGCTCCGACTTCCATGACCCCGGCAACCGCTGGGTTGAGCTGGGTCGGTTGCCTGCGCTACCCAAAGGGTGCGAGCCGATCTGGGAGCGCTGGTAGTCGCTGTGGCAAAGGTCATCGAAATTCACCCCAAGAACCCGCAGCCTCGACTGATTCAGCAAGCGGTGGAGATCATGCGTCAGGATGGGGTGATCGCCTATCCGACCGACTCCAGCTATGCCCTGGGTTGTCCGATTGGGGACAAGCATGCAATGGATCGTATTCGTCGTATTCGCCGTGCCGATAACCGGCACAACTTCACGCTGGTCTGCCCCAACCTGTCTGATCTGAGCCTCTACGCGAAGGTGGATAACACCTCTTTCCGCTTGATGAAACGGGTGATGCCAGGCCCCTATACCTTTATTCTCAAGGCGAGCAGAGAGGTGCCCAGGCGGTTGCAGCACCCCAAGAAGAAGACCATCGGGCTGCGCGTACCCGACAACCCCATTGCCCAGGCGCTGATGGAGGCGTTGGGGGGACCGTTGATGAGCTCTACCCTGATGCCCCCGGATAGTGATTTCCCGTTGAGTGATGTGGATGATATCGATGAGCAGCTCGGGTATGCGATCGATGTCATTGTGGATGGTGGACACTGTGGTGTGGAGCCGACCACGGTCGTCAACATGGAAAATGGATTTCCCGAAATCGTGCGCGTAGGTTGTGGTGATCCTGCACTATTCGAATAGGTATAATAGGGATAGTGGCTGCTGTAGCGGATAACGATTGATGCAGCCTTGAGAGATGGCCTTTTCTGTCATCTCCTCCTGAATCAGTGTAGTAAAGATGAATGACAAACAGCTCAGAACGATGGAACTGCAGGCAGTACTGCTTGGATAAACTGAATAGTTACACTGAAAATAGGTCAAGATGAACGAACTCTCCATGATGCAGATGGTGGCGATCTGGGCGCTGCCGGTGCTCTTCGCAATTACCGTACATGAGGTGGCCCACGGTTGGGTTGCCAAACTGCGTGGGGACAAGACCGCGATGATGATGGGGCGTCTTACGCTCAATCCGCTCAAGCATATCGATCCGATGGGAACGGTGCTGTTGCCACTGCTGCTGGTGGTGATGCAGACCGGTTTTGTCTTCGGCTGGGCCAAACCGGTGCCAGTGACGACCCAGAATCTTCGCAATCCGAAACAGGATATGGTCTGGGTGGCCCTGGCCGGACCGCTTTCCAATGGAGTGATGGCACTGTTCTGGCTGGGGGTGATCATGATTGGTGTCGTGCTGCAGCACCTCTCTCCCTGGATGGCAGCACCGATGATCTATATGGGGCAGGCGGGGGTGCTGATCAATGTGGTGTTGATGGTACTCAATCTGGTACCGTTGCCCCCGCTGGATGGGGGGCGAATCGTTACCGGTTTGCTGCCTGGGCCACTCTCCTGGCAGTTTTCCCGAATCGAGCCATACGGAATGATCATCCTGATCGTGCTGTTGGCGACCGGGCTCTTGGGCCAGACGCTCGGCCCGATCGTTTTTGGGATCAGTAATGCACTTTTTTCTATCGCGGGTTTCTAATCGACAAGTTTCATGAACACAATCACAAACAGTAATGCCTCCATCCCCTCCCAGTTTCAGCGTGTTGTCTCGGGCATGCGTCCGACCGGACGCCTCCATCTGGGACACTATCATGGGGTGCTGAACAACTGGACACGGCTGCAGGAGGAGTATGAGTGCTTCTTTTTTGTGGCGGACTGGCATGCGCTGACTACCCATTACGAGGACCCTTCGATTATCGATCAGAGTGTGTGGGAGATGGTGATCGACTGGCTTGCGGCCGGAATCGATCCGAGTGATTCCCGTATCTTCATCCAGTCACAGGTACCGGAACACGCCGAACTTCACACCCTGCTTTCGATGATGACACCACTCAGTTGGCTGGAGCGGGTGCCGACCTACAAGGATCAGCAGGAGAAGCTCAAGGAGCGTGATCTCTCCACCTACGGTTTTCTCGGCTACCCTCTGCTGCAGAGTGCCGACATCCTCGCCTATCGGGCCGCCCATGTACCGGTTGGGGAAGATCAGGTGGCCCATGTAGAGCTGACCCGTGAGGTGGCCCGCAGATTCAACCACCTCTATGGCAAGGAGTCCGGTTTCAAGGAGAAGGCGGAGGCGGCGATCAAGAAGATGGGAAAGAAGAGTTCAAAACTCTATAAGCGGCTGCGCAAGAGCTATCTGGAAGAGGGGGATCATGAGGCGCTGGAGACGGCCCGTGCGTTGCTGGAGTCACAGCAGAATATCACTATTGGCGATCGGGAACGGCTCTTCGGATACCTGGAAGGGGGTGGAAAGATCATTCTGCCGGAGCCGCAGGCGCTGTTGACCAAGGCATCGAAGATGCCGGGGCTGGATGGGCAGAAAATGTCGAAGTCCTATAACAACACCATCTCGTTGCGCGAGTCGGCCGAAGAGGTGGAGCGGAAAATCCGCACCATGCCGACTGACCCGGCACGGGTTCGCAAGAGTGATCCCGGCGAGCCGGAAAAGTGTCCGGTATGGCAATTGCACCAGATCTATACCGATGAGAGTGATCAGGCAACACTGGCCGAAGGGTGCCGAAGTGCAGGAATCGGTTGTCTGGAGTGCAAGCAGCCGGTGGTGGATGGTGTGCTTAGAGAATTGCAGCCGATGCAGGAGCGCGCACTGAAGTTTACCGAAGACCCGATGCGGGTGCGGGGGATCATTGAAGAGGGTGGGGAGTTGGCCCGTGAAGAGGCGAAGCGCACCATGGTGGAGGTGCGCCATGCGATGGGGCTCTCCTACAAGTAGCGATTTCAGGGGAAATCTGAATCAGTTACAGACACTGGTGAATAGTTACCATGAATGAAGAGTTACCACTGGAGGAGTCGGGCGAGGCGGATCTTGAACAGGAGGCACTGTTGGCCGAGATTCGGATATCGGGAGAGCAGCTTGAGCGTCTTCCGGAAGATCTCTATATCCCGCCCGATGCACTCAAGGTTGTGCTGGAGGCCTTTGAGGGGCCGATGGATCTGCTGCTCTACCTGATTCGCCGCCAGAATCTCGATGTTCTCAACATCCCGATTGCCGAGGTGACCCGTCAATACATCAGCTATGTGGAGATGATGCAGGCACTCAATCTCGACCTGGCGGCCGAATACCTGGTGATGGCTGCACTGTTGGCAGAGATCAAGTCGCGCATGCTGCTGCCCCGTCATGAAGAGACCGAGGATGAGGAAGATCCGCGTGCCGAATTGATCCGCAGACTGCAGGAGTACGAGCAGGTGAAGCGTGCTGCAGAGGAGCTGGACACCCTGCCGCGGTTGGAGCGGGATATCAATCCGGTGGAGATTGGCGCCCCCATGCGCGGACCGCGACCGCAACCCGAGGTTCAGTTGCAGGCACTGTTGACGGCGTTCAGTGAGGTGCTGCAACGGGCCGAGCTGTTCAACAGTCACCATGTGCAGAGAGAGCCGCTGTCGATTCGGGAGCGTATGAGTCGGGTATTGATCCGCCTGGAAGCGCTGCGGGAGGAGGGTGAAGAGCAGTTCATCCCGTTCGAATCACTGTTTGTGGTCGAAGAGGGGCGTGCTGGTGTGGTGATCTCGTTGATGGCAGTGCTGGAGTTGATTAAGGAGGCATTGGTTGGTGTGGTACAGAATGAACCTTTCGGGCCGATCTACATCGGTCCGCCGAATGAGGTTTCGGTAGAGAGAGGGGAACGGGTGTAGCGGATGGAGACCAGTCTGAAAAATATCATCGAGGCGGCATTGATGGCCTCGGGAAAACCGCTCAGCATCAAGGCGCTGCTGGCTCTGTTCGAGATGGATGCACAACCGGAACGAAGAGAGGTGCTGGAGGTGTTGACGGTGCTGCAGCAGGAGTGTGAAGGGCGTGGCTATGAGATTGTCGAGGTTGCCAGCGGTTGGCGCATGCAGGTCCGGCAGCAGCTCTCTCCGTGGATCAACCGTCTCTGGGAGGAGAAACCCGCACGCTACTCTCGTGCACTGCTGGAGACCATGGCACTGATAGCCTATCGGCAGCCGATCACTCGGGGCGAGATTGAGGAGATTCGCGGGGTTGCGGTCAGCAGCAACATCATGAAGACGCTGCAGGAGCGGGAGTGGATTCGCTTGCTTGGACATCGCGATGTGCCGGGACGACCGGCGATGTATGGAACCAGCCGAAAGTTTCTGGACTATTTTGGTCTGAAGTCGCTGGAGGAGATGCCGACCTTGATGGAGCTGAAGGCGTTGGGGCCGATGAATCAGGAGTTCGAGCTGGGGGACCGTGACCCCCATGCAGAGGAGGATCACAAGGTGGATCTTGAATTGGTGGTGGATAATACGGCGGTTGAGGATGAAACAGGAGAGTCATAACAGTTCGGATCAATCCGGCTCCGAGGTTACGGAAGGTGAACGCCTGCAGAAGGTGATGGCGCGTGCGGGGATCGGCTCTCGGCGTCAGGTGGAACAGTGGATTCGAGAGGGGCGGATCAAGGTGAATCGCCGCCCCGCAACACTCGGGGTGCGGGTGACTCCCGGTGATGAAATCCGGCTCAATGGTGATCTGATTCACCCTTTCTCCGGCAGTACCAAGCAGTCACAGGCCAGGGTACTGCTCTATCACAAACCCGCCGGTCAGGTGACGGCGAGGAATGACCCCCAGGGGCGCGACAATGTATTCAACCACCTGCCGAAAATCAGTGGAGCACGCTGGATTGTGGTCGGTCGGCTCGATTACAACACCTCGGGGCTGCTGCTCTTTACCACCGATGGTGAGCTGGCCCACCGTTTGATGCATCCATCCTCCGCGATTGATCGGGAGTATGCGGTACGGGTGCTTGGAGAGGTATCGGCTGAACAGATGGAGCAGTTGCGTAGCGGGGTGGAGCTGGAAGATGGTGTCGCCCGTTTCAGTGATATTGTTGAATCTGGCGGCAAGGGGGCCAACCACTGGTACCATGTGGTACTGCAGGAGGGGCGCAATCGTGAGGTGCGCCGCATGTGGGAAGCGGTGGGATTGACGGTCAGCCGCTTGATGCGGGTTCGGTTCGGCCCCATCTTTCTGGACAAGCTGAGGGTAGGCAAGAGCCGGGAGCTGGATCGCGCCGAGGTTCGGGAGTTGCAGTTGATGGTGGGTATCGATGTGGGCCGACCATTGCAGCTCAAGAAACCGCTTTCAGGGCGTAAGCGGGAGGGTGAAAAGCAGCCTCGCAGAAAGAAGATTTTCCGTCGTCGATCCAAAGATCATGGAAGCGGATGAGCTGCTGAAGGTCTATCAGCAGCTGCTGGATCACTATGGAGCACAGCACTGGTGGCCGGCCGAGACCCCATTCGAGGTGATGGTCGGTGCCATCCTGACCCAGAATACCAGTTGGAGTGGCGTTGAGAAGGCGATTGCCAATCTGCGCAGTGCACAGTCACTCTCACCCGAGGCAATCCTGGCGTTGCCGCATGCCGAGTTGGGAGAATTGATTCGGCCAAGCGGCTATTTCAATCTCAAGTCCAGACGGTTGCAAAACTTCTGCGACTGGTATCAGCAGCATCGGGATCAGGTCGGGGGCATGAATACGGAAAAGCTGCGTACCTCGCTGCTCGGCATCAATGGGGTGGGGCTGGAGACAGCAGACGATATCCTGCTCTATGCCTTTGAACGACCGGTATTTGTGGTGGATACCTATACCCGAAGGCTGTTTGAGCGAGTCGGCTGGTTGAGTGGCGGGGAGCGCTATGAAGAGATTCGCACGATGGTTGAGGATTGTGTGAAGGGCCGTGATGCAGCCGATCGGATTCGGCTATTCAATGAATTGCATGGCCTGATTGTCATCCATGCCAAGCACCACTGCAAAAAGCGCCCGGAGTGTGAAGATTGCCCACTTCATACAAGCTGCCGTTATCCGTAACCATAGAGTTGTCTACAGAGTTATCCACAATCTGAGTGGATAAATCACCGGCCACAGACAAGGGGGCCAGTATACCCGTTCTAGTTATGGGAATTGGAATACCTTCCCAGTAACTTACTGTAAATTAAATGCTTGTTCGTTAATTAATGATATCTATCAATAATTTTATTTTTCTATGTCAATAAATGGTCATCCAATGAGTGCCCATAAACTATCCACAGCCAATCGAAGTAACAGGTATCTCGGTAGGGCGCTCTGATCGCTAACGTCGATAATAGGGATATGGCGGCATTGGTGCAGGCATCCGGATGGGGGGCAGCGGCCGGGGCGCATAGTAGGGTCTGGGACGTAGCGGCTGCTGGAAGCTGTTGAAGTTCCTTGGCATCATCGGCGGCATTCTGCTGTAGTAATCCTGGCGGGTACGAGGAATGGGTTTGATGGGCTCAGGTGGTTTGGGCAGGGCCTTTGCCAGTGGTGGCGGTGCCGGTGTGGGCTTTACCGGAGCGGGCGCTTGCGGACGCATCCGCATGGAAGGTGGAGGCGGCAGTGGTTTACTGGTTTGGCTGCCGGACTGGACACTCATGCCGAATGGCTGTTCCGGGTTGTTGTAATCAATGGTGACGCCGGGACCCTCATCCGGGTCATCAACTCCCTGGGGTTCCAGTCCCCATGCCGCAGCGAGGTCATTCTCATTGCCCCACGGGCCTAGCCACTGAGCATTGACAACTGTGGAGGCGGCCATGCCAGTCAGCAACAGAAGCGAAGTGAGTGCGTACTTTTTCATCCCGGTATCCTTTCCTGATGAACCAATTGTCAGAGGAATGATAGCAGATTAGGAGGCTGTCCGAGAATAGAAGCCGTAGCGAAAATCACAGAAAGGCTATAAGGTGAGCTTATTGAAAGAGGCGAATAGTGGACCTATTTAACGAGTTCAATAAGCTCACAGGCTCCTAGTCAAAGAGTCCCAACTGGTTTTGCCGGATTACCTTCTCGAGAGTGTTGAGGTACTGATCGCCATTTTCCGCATACTGTTTGAGCCCCTTGGCCAACAGTGTCCCGCTGGGTGAGAGCAGGCTGCCCCGCTGCTGATGACGAAGGTTGCGCAACTCCTGGAAGGCAGGGCGGGTATTCAGTATATGGATATATTTATTGATCGCTGCGGACAAGGATGAATAGCGTTCAACCTCATGGACTGCACCGGCCGGACGTCGTTTGGGGACCATTCCACAGCCGGGCCTTGAGCACCAGATCCCGAAGTAGTTGTTGCCCTCGCGGGCAAAGCGAGAGGTCCCCCAGGCAGATTCAATGGCGCCCTGGGCGACCAGCAGTGAAAGCGGGATGGTATCGGTCCGCTTGATCAGTGTAATCCAGCTCTTGTGGTGGTCGGAGTCAAAGGAGTTGACCTTCATATGGTGGGCGAGCCAGAGCACCCACTGCTGTTCATGCGAGGTGAGCGGGTCTCCGTTGCGGTAACGGAGATAGAGACCAAGCAGAACCGTACGTCGTTTGCTGATGGTGTACAGGATGGGGCGAGCCTCCCGCAACAGGGTGTTGATAAACGCCTGTTTGCGGATATTCCGGTCCTTGATACTGGAAAAATCGGGAAGCGGCTTGACCTTTTCCTGGGCGGAAATGGTGTTGTTGGCAACCTCGGAGAGTTGATCCGGGGTCGGCAGTTCTGCAGCCGTGGCCGTGGTAACAGCCAGAGAGAGCAGTAACAGCCCAGACAGTTTCAAATGCATGGCTACTCCATGGCCTCTGCCACGATTCCACCGAGCATCGCCTCAACCTCTTCCAATACAGGGCGAGAGGCCTCTGATCCGATCTGTGAAAGCCGCAGATAGGAGACATGCACGACCTCCGGCTGTTCAGCAGTGGTATAGATTGCAATGGAGTAGGGGCAGAAGATCACATTGGCAGGATCGGCATCGGTCATCTTGCGTGAGAGCTTTGCACTACAGAATTCAATGACCTCTGATCGAGTGAAGGCAGAAGTGGATTGAGGTTTGGCAGGTGGTTCAACGGTGTCACTCTTGTTTCCCATCATTCCGCTTGCCATCTCCATGACATCCTGCGTGGCCTTGCCGACCGTGGTCATCAGGTCCTTGCCGGTTCTGGCGAGCATCCCGCCGACGTCGGATCGGTGGGCAACCACCAGCCCCTGATTGGCGATTCCTTCTTCGATGTACTCCTTGATGGTGTCAAACTCCTCTTCCATCTCATGGTGCACCCAGAGTCCCCCCGCCTTCAGTGTAATCGGCAGGAGCAGAAGAGAGAGCATCGTGGCAAATTTATACATTGTTGTTGAGACTCCTGTTGTTATAGAGTACCGCAGTCTACCCGCATTGATGCGCTGTTGCAGAGTATATTGGATCTTTCTTGGACGATTGTCGATTGAAAAATTTGAGTGGAGCGATGGTCAGGATATACCTCATGCTCTTCGTACTCCTGACACTTTCTGCAGGATGTACCCCGGATAGACTGAAGGTTGATGATCTCTGTGCAATCTATCAGGTGCGTCCGGAGTGGAGGGGCGTGCTGGACAAGGTTGAGAGTGATTGGGGGATTTCGCAGGAGCTGGTGATGTCGGTGATCCGCTATGAGTCCAACTTCGAGGGAGATGCACGGGCACCGCGCAAGCGATACCTGTTTGGACTGATACCGGGAGAACGCCTCTCCAGTGCGTATGGCTATTCACAGGCGCTGGAGCCGACCTGGGAGGAGTATCAGCAGCGTACCGGGAAAACAGACACCAAGCGCAATCACTTTGAGGATGCGGCCGACTTTGTCGGCTGGTATCTCAGTCGGGCGCACCGCAGCCTGCAGATTCCACGTAATGACGGCTATCACCTCTATCTGGTCTACCATCAGGGCCATACAGGGTTTTTGCGAGGAGATTATGAGCGCAAGGAGCGGCTGAAAGCGGTCGCAAGAAAGGTGGAACGCTCTCGCCTGGAGTACCGTCAGCAGCTCACGCAGTGTCAGCCCGATAAACAGTCCTGATGCATCCGGGCTGATCGATCAGTCCGGTGGAATGGTTTTCTAGCCTAGATCATCCAGCAGGCCATCCATATGGGCCTCGGTCAGCTCGTCCAGCCCACCGATATGGTCATCCCCCAGAAAGATCTGCGGAACGGTACGTGCATTGTTGGTCCGCTTCAGCATCTCCTTGAGCCCCTTTTGTGACTCATCCACCCGTACCTCCTGATAGGAGATCCCCCACTTTGTAAGCAGTTGTTTGGAGCGGTCGCAGCGTGGGCAGCTTGCCGTACTGTAGATTTTGATCTTTCTTGCCATTGGAGAGTTTTCCTGAGTAACAGAATCGGAGATGATAGAGGGAATGATTGTTTAGGTAAACAGGAGCAAAGGATGACGTCAAAGGAACTGACACCGACAACCACATTTCTCAAAGATTACGCCGTACCGGACTATCAGGTACCGGAGGTACGGCTCTTTTTCGATCTTGGCGAGGAGCAGACCCAGGTCAAGGCGAGCCTCAAGATTGAGCCCAACCCGCAAGGGGAGGCAGGGGCACCACTACAGCTATATGGCGGTGAACAGGAGCTGCTCTCACTGAAGATCGATGGTACGCGGTTGGCAGCGGAGCAGTACCAGCGTGAAGGCGAGCGGCTTACCATCTCTTCGGTGCCGGACGAACCGTTCATCCTGCAGATGGAGACCCGGCTCTATCCGCAGAACAATACCTCACTGGAGGGGCTCTACCGTTCCGGTCCGATCTTCTGTACCCAGTGTGAGGCGGAGGGGTTCCGCAAGATCATCTTCTTCCCGGACCGACCCGATGTGATGTCGAAATACAGTGTCACCATCGCCGCACCACCCACGCTCTGCCCGGTGATTCTCTGTAATGGAAATCAGACTGCGACCGGGGGCTACCCGGATGGCCGCCACTGGGTCACCTGGGACGATCCGTTCCCCAAGCCCTCCTACCTGTTTGCGCTGGTGGCCGGCAAGCTGAAGGGGATCAGGGATGGCTTCAAGACGCAGTCGGGCAAGGAGGTTGCCCTGCAGATCTTCACCGAGGCACACAATATCGACAAGTGCGACCATGCGATGGCCTCACTGAAACGTTCGATGGCTTGGGACGAGGCGGTCTACGGGCGGGAGTATGATCTCAATCTGTACAACATTGTGGCGGTGGATGATTTCAATATGGGGGCGATGGAGAACAAGAGCCTCAACATCTTCAACTCCAAGTTTGTGCTGGCGAAACCGGAGACCGCCACCGATAGCGATTACCTCAACATCGAAGCGGTGATTGGGCATGAGTATTTCCACAACTGGACCGGCAACCGCATCACCTGTCGGGACTGGTTCCAGCTCAGCCTCAAGGAGGGGCTGACGGTATTCCGGGATCAGGAGTTCACAGCCGATCACCACTCCCGTGCGGTCAAGCGCATTCAGGATGTGCGGATGCTGCGCAGTGTCCAGTTTGCCGAGGATGCAGGACCGATGGCCCACCCGGTGCGACCGGAGCAGTACATCGAGATCAGCAACTTCTACACGGTAACGGTCTACGAGAAGGGGGCCGAGGTGGTGCGGATGCAGCACACCCTGCTGGGACCGGAGCAGTATCGCAAGGCAATGGACCTCTACTTCGAACGCCATGATGGACAGGCAGTTACGGTGGAGGACTTTGTCGCCTGTATGGCCGAGGCATCGGGCCGCGACCTCTCCCAGTTTATGCGCTGGTATCAGCAGAAGGGGACACCCCGCCTCAAGGCGAGCTGGAAACAGGACAGTGAACAAAAGCTGTTTG
This sequence comes from uncultured Piscirickettsiaceae bacterium, assembly GCA_964344785.1. GTDB lineage: Bacteria > Pseudomonadota > Gammaproteobacteria > Thiopontia. The sequence goes on along the minus strand of CAYFOR010000003.1, from coordinate 10,554 downwards.
AGCTGACCCTGCAGCAGCGTCCACCGGAATCCTATAGTGAGGAAGAGAAAGAATCGTGGCAACCACACCATATCCCGGTCGCGGTAGGGCTGGTCTCCACCACCAGTGGGGATGATCTGCTGGAGGAGGGGACACGACTGCTGGAGCTGACCGAACAGAGCACCACCTTCCGTTTTGAAGGGGTGAGTGAATCGGCCACACCATCCATCCTGCGTGGCTTCTCTGCACCGGTACTGCTGGAGAGCGAACATACTGCTGCAGACAAACGTTTCCTGATGGCCCACGACAGTGACCCCTTCAACCGTTGGGATGCAGGGCAGCAGGTGGCAGAGATGATGCTGCTGCAGATGATCGAAACCCGCCAGCAGGGGGGAGAAGTAGCAGTAGGCGAGGCGTGGCTCGACTCCGTTGCACCACTGCTACAGAGTGGTGACCAGGACCCGGCGCTGACTGCAGAGGCACTGATTCTGCCAACCGAGCGTTGGTTGTCAGAACAGATGGATGTGGTGGATGTAGAGTCGATTCATCATGTACGAGAGATGGCTATCCAGGCCATAGCAACACGCTACCGCGAGCAGATGGTCGCGCTCTATGGCAAGTTGAACCGTGATGAGGCCGATGGACGTACCCTGCGTAATCAACTGCTGATGATGTTGGCACGACTGGAGGATGAGGCGGTGATGCAGCTGGCGCATGAACAACTCGACCAGGCGGCCAATATGAGTGAAGAGATCGGTGCCCTGAGTGCGATCGAGCGGGTAGAGGGGACAGCGCGAGAAGCAGCACTGGATATCTTCTACCAGAAGTGGAAGAGTGAGCGCCTGGTGATCGACAAGTGGTTTGCGCTGCAAGCCAGCTCGCAGCTAGAGAAGACCATCGACCGGGTGGAGTACCTGCTGGAACACCCCGATTTCGAACTTACCAATCCAAACCGGATGCGCTCCCTGGTGGGCACCTTCTCCCACGGTAATCCACTCCACTTCCATGAGGCATCCGGGCGTGGTTACCGTTTCCTCTCTGACCAGGTATTGAAACTGGACCCACTCAACCCCCAGGTAGCTGCTCGTATGGTGAGTGCCTTTAACCAGTGGAAACGTTACGATGAAGGACGGCAGGAATTGATGCGTGCAGAGCTGGAGCGGATCGCCGCCAGTGAACAGCTCTCGAAGGATCTCTATGAGATTGTTTCCAGAAATCTGAAATAATCTTTAGGGTGAGGCTCAATTTATGGTCACTGGATCGTACATAAGGAGCAAACCGTATTGGTTGTGCAAAAAAATGGTCTACCATAAGGGAGATGTATCGAATTAGCCTGGTTTTAAGCGCTCTCTTACTGGCAGTATCCAGTACACAAGTACACGCCGAGAAAACGCGTCGTCATGTTGATAATCTGGTTCAGCATATCCTGGGGCAGAAAGAGAGCTATATTACTGGAATACCCGTTGCCCCCGCGATTGTCGAAACGGATAACTTCGCAATCCACTACATCCCACATCAATTCGCCGAGAACAGGGGCTCTATCTCTCAATTGGTCGATGGTGGCACGATTCCGCAATACATCACAGACCTTATGGCGGAACTGGAATTCTCATTTTCTCGCATAAAAAAAATGGGATTTCCAGACGCCAGTTTTGCTCAACAGCATTTGATTTCCGTTTTCGTGGTATCACCTGACCGCTTTGCCAAGGATGTACTGGCTTCGGTACAGGATTTTACGCTTAGTTCTGCACTGGATAGCTGGCCTCGTGGTTCTTACATAGCCCTACCCAATAACCTTTCGTCAGCAGACCGGCGGTCGACTATCGCGCATGAGGTATTTCATATCTTTCAAGATATTCCACGCTTTGAAGATTCCAAACCACTCAACTGGCTATTGGAGAGCACGGCAACCTGGTCTGAAGACGAAATACACGCTCCTACCGATCCGCATATTGGTTATCCCATTCGGTTACACGACGCTTGGTGGCGAGAGTGGGGTACGCTTGAAACGCCTTTTATCGGGTTGGATCACCAACGTGACAACCGTAACAAGAACGTCTGGTATAGCAGTGCCGTTCTATTCAAATGGTGGACGGAAAACCTGGCTATTGGAAACAACCTTGTCGCAGAGCTACTTGGCCCGGAGTTAACTTCAGGAAATGCTAAACAGCACTTGGTTAATGTATTAAAGCGTCACGCACCGCCGAACAGTGCGTTTCCGGACTTGTTTCTGGATGCGACACTCGCGAGCTATCTGTTAACCGGGCCTGAACCCTATGCACTCAAACGTGGGAAAGAGGTTGTAAAACAGAGACCACGTGAAACCATAGGCGGACCATTTAGCCACGAAACGTACGATAGTCTAACGGGAAAGATACAGCCGGAAACGGTCCGAATTCCTTCATTCGCGGCCTACTTCCAACGGGTACCGGCTGAAAAAATGGCGCATGCATCGGAGGCCAAGCCGTTGTTTATTTCAGTGACTACCAAAGATCCGGGCGCCGTGCGTTTTGCGTTCGTCGAACACTCCAGTCGATTTCCTGACCGGCGTCGTGTTACCGAGATCTCTCCCGGTTCCTACGTCATTCCACGATTTGCCAATGATCTGGATGAGACGTTGTATGTTGATCTGGTCGCGGTGAACGGAGATGTTAGCAACAGCACCGAAATAGACTGGAGTTTTTCAGTGGGTGGTCCGCCGATTCTGGAAAAGGTAAGGATTGAGTCGTCAGGTAAAGAGATATACCAAGCGTCCTGGCAACCACCCCAACAGAGAGACGAAGTTCTCGATTGGGGGCGCTATTCAGCAAACAGTCCTGGCCTACAACAGGTAACAAATCAGATTCCCGAGGAGATGCTGAAGCAAGAGGCCCTTCGGGACACCAATATTCAACTGACATTTTCGCAACCGGTTGCATTGAGAGAAGTATCCTTGGGGGACACCGAGATACAGCATACTCAACAGGGTGTGCGTGATTACTGGGAACTCTCCGTAGAGCGTGTTCCGTTGAACCTGGAACCAGACTCCAACCAGGAACTAACGCTTTCAGTCAACGCATGGAATGGAGATGCCATGCGTCTTGACGCCAAACCGGATTCACGAGCAGCACTCAACGATAATGGCAGGACGTGGTTTGCCTATGAAGGTCAAAAAAATCCAAACCGTGGTGGAGTAGATCAAAACCACATCATCAATCGGCAACCGGGTACATCACTGGTTTCTCGACTCAAGATCGCTGGAAAAGTCATTGTCCCGAAAACCATTTCAGAGACTGGAGAAGATATCCCGGTCGAGGAGGCTCAAGTGTATGGGGTGGCTGCATACTATTCGGTAGAGGAAAAACTGGCCGAGCGGTTTATTGAGTTAACCAAACAGATGGCGCCCTTGGCCGACTTGAAAGCAACACGGACTGCCGAGGATGAAGATCGCTGGTTAGCGTTATACGAAGAGTTTGTTCCGGTGTTGGATAAAGTGGAACAGCAGGCAAAATTCTTGACCGGCCATAGCCCTGGCTGGCGCACCACAACAGACACTGAAGGCATGTTCAATCTGAGCCACATGCCATCCCCCGGAAACGGTGGCATTATCGCTGCATGTTATGGTTTTTGGGCACACGCCAAAGATCACAATAACGCTATTAGTGGCGAAACTTTCAGCACCCACACCATTGATTATTTCGGTTATAAGGCCTACGAAAAGAGGCCGACAGCATACCCTGTTTCTGATATGCGCATTCGGCTTGCCCATCAAGGTCGATTACCACATTTAGCCGATCAAGAAGGTAAAACACTATCCTATTACGAATTGGGGGACCTGTTCACCGGAGACCAACTCAATCCGCCACTGCGTCCTGGATGGTTAACCAGTACCTACCTGATCAAACCTCGTTTGGACAATGCGTGGATCAAGCCAATCAAGTTCAGCCCACAGAAAACCGCGATCAATACCGCCGCGGTCAACAAATACAATCAATGTCTCAATTCAGCGTCTAAGCCTTCTCGAAAAGCCTGTTTTGACCACGCAAACGGAATTGGATTTGGCTTGAAATCCAGCGCAGCCATGTTTCCAGTGGAAGTCACGACTGGTTTCAAATTGAGCCATCCAGTATCAGAATACCAAACCGTCTACCAATTTACTCGCGTGCCGACCGTTGCAAACATGAATAGTGAGGGGCGTACGCGTTCAGGCCCGGAACATCGTCGCCAACTAGCTGTGGGCGGTCTCTGGAGCGCAAGTGTGAGAGAAAACTCTCTGGACTATAGGTGCAAACCAACAAATAGAGCGGATATATTCCGTAATATCCGAATCTATTACGCACCAATCAGCAAAAAACGGGAAATTCTATACAACCTAAGTCAAGGCTTTAGACCGCCGAACAGATCATTTTCCCTTCCCTCTTTGCCAAGGGCCCTGCCGGAGCTTCCTCAACAAATGCCAGGGCCTTTACCAACCCCAGTACCATCACCAATTCCTGTGCCATTAACACCGCCTCCGGTGTTCAGCCCACCACCACCTCTGTTTCTTCCACCTGTTCCCATAGAATCAGCTATACAGCCAGATAACTAAGAAAAGCACCATGATGGATAGGTGGTTACGGTAGAGAATTTTGTTGCCTGTATTTCTGAGGCATCGGGACGTGACTTCGCCCAATTTATGCACTGGTATCAGCAGAAGGGGGGATTGCACTCACTGCGGGTCATCCACTGCCTCCACCAGATCATAGTGCCTGTGGCCGGATCAGGAAATGATGAAGTGGTTGATGGAGGTGTTGGGTGGGTAATGGGATGGTATGTTAATAGGTGTTGATGCATTGGATAGAGCGATTGCGAGTGGTTTATGATTTGTATAGAGATAGTGAGATGAACCGTGAAAATACAGTGCAGATTTTGGAGGCATCGAAGCAGACGTTGATGGAGCGTTTTGCTGTGACCCGTCTGGCACTTTTTGGTTCGACAGTGAGGAATGAAGCCAAACCGGAGAGTGATGTAGATGTGTTGGTTGCGTTTGATGGTCCGGCAACCTCGAAACATTTTTTTGGCGTCCAGTTCTACCTGGAAGACCAGTTGGGGTGCCGGGTAGATCTGGTGACCGAGAAGGCGTTACGCCCTGAACTACGACCCTACGTTGAGCAGGAGGCTGTCTATGTCTAAGCGGGAGTGGTTTTTCTATCTGGAGGATATGATTGAGTTTGCTGAGCGTGTGATGAGCTACAGTGAGGGTTTTTCCAAGGAGGAATTCATCGCCAGTCGGCTCAATTATGATGCGACTGTTCGTAATGTTGAGCTAATTGGAGAGGCGGCGACACATATTCCGGATGAAATTCGAACTCAGTATGAAGAGATCCCCTGGAGACAGGTGGTCGCTGCAAGAAATCAGATGATTCATGGCTATCTCGGTGTGGATGATGATATTTTGTGGAGCATTATTCAGGATGATGTGCCTGATCTGCTGGTTACGCGGAAGAATGTACGCAGTCGAATTCAAGTCACTCCACAGTAACCGACTTGGCCAGATTGCGCGGCTGATCCACATCCGTTCCCTTGATAATTGCCACATGGTAGGCGAGTAGCTGTAGTGGTATGGTGAACAAAATCGGAGCAGTGATGTTGTTCACTGGCTCGCAGATTTCCAGGGTATGAATCTGCTCGCTGTTCTCAAAGTGTGAGCTGGTGTCGGTAAAGACAAAGAGCTGTCCGTGTCTGCTGCGAACCTCCTCCAGATTGGAGTGCAGTTTGTCCATCAATATCTCGCTGGGTGCTACGGCGACAATCGGCATTTGTGCATCAACCAGGGCGAGGGGGCCGTGTTTGAGTTCTCCGGCGGGGTAGGCCTCGGCGTGGATATAGGAGATCTCTTTCAGTTTGAGGCTTCCTTCCATCGCAATCGGGTACATCAGGTTGCGCCCCAGGAAGAGGGCATGTTTCTTGTCGGCAAAGTGGCTGGCGAGTTGCTGGATCGGTTTTTCGCTGTTCAGTACATTTTCAACCTGACGGGGGAGCTGTTGCAGTGATTCGACGATCTGCTGCTCACGTGCCTCACTCAGTTTTTTCTGCTCCTTGCCGATGGAGAGCACCAGCAACAGCAGGGAGACCAGTTGGGTGGTGAACGCCTTGGTGGAGGCAACGCCGATCTCGGGACCTGCATGTGTCATCAGCATCAGTTTTGATTCGCGAACCAGTGAGCTTTCCGGTACGTTGCAGATGGCGAGGGTCTGGTCGTGTCCACGTTTTTTGACTTCGGCCAGTGCCGCCAGGGTGTCTGCAGTCTCCCCGGATTGGGAGAGGGTCACGGTCAGGGTGTTCTCCAGCAGTACCGGATGACGATAGCGGAATTCGCTTGCGATATCGACAAAACAGGGGATCTGCAACAGCTCTTCCAGCCAGTATTTCGCCACCATTCCGGCGTGATAGCTGGTGCCGCAGGCGATGATCTGAATCTGTCGGCTCTGCTGGAAGATGGTCGCTGCCTCAGGGCCGAATATCCCCTCCATCACCTGGCTGTTGCGGATTCTTCCCTCCAGTGTTTCGGCAATGGCACTGGGTTGTTCGTGGATCTCCTTGAGCATGTAGTGGGCATAGGGGCCCAGCTCTGCGGCATCGGCAGTGAGTGAGGAGACAAGGATATCCCGCTCGACTTCGGTTCCACTGTTGTCATAGATGGTGACCTGACCCCGGTGGATGGTTGCCAGATCGCCATCCTGAAGAAAGATGAAACGTTTGGTGTAGGGCAGCAGGGCGGCGGTATCGGAGGCGATATAGTTCTCATCCTCGCCCAGACCGATGACCAATGGGCTGCCCAGGCGGGCGGCAACCAGCAGATCGGGGTTGTCCGGGCTGATCACTCCCAGCGCATAGGCACCCTGCAGGTCATGGGTGCTGCTCCGCACCGCTTCGTCCAGTGGCAACCCCTGCTGCAGGTAGTACTCAATCTGATGGACGATGGTCTCGGTATCGGTGTCTGAGGTGAATCGAAATCCCTGCTCAAGCTGAGAGGTGCGCAGTGCCTTGTGGTTTTCGATGATGCCGTTGTGGACGACTGAGACGCGCTGGTTGGAGATGTGGGGGTGGGCGTTCTCGGTAGCCGGTGCCCCGTGTGTAGCCCAGCGGGTGTGGGCGATTCCGATCGTGCCGTTGAGATTCAGCTCTTTCAGCGGTTGCTCCAGTGAAGCGACCTTGCCCACACTGCGAACACGCTCTATCCGGTTGTCACCATCCAGTACTGCAATCCCGGCGGAGTCGTAGCCACGGTATTCCAGCCGTTTCAGTCCATCCAGAAGTATTGGGGTGATGTTGTTTTGTGCTATTGCACCGACAATTCCGCACATAGAAAGAGGTTCCGCTATTGGTGATCGAGCGGCTGCAATGATACAGTATTTACCTCGAAGATGATGGTCTGTAACGTTTATAGGAGATGGATATGTATACCTTTTCGTCGGTACTTTCGTGTGGTTTTGATGAGGCGGTTGAGCGGGTAACCGAAGCCCTGAAGGGTGAGGGGTTTGGTGTCCTGACAGAGATTGATGTGGCAGGGACGCTAAAAAAGAAGATCGACAAGGATATGCGTCCTTATCGTATTCTGGGGGCCTGTAACCCTCCTCTGGCGGGTCAGGCGCTGGATACCGATATCCATGTGGGAGCTTTGTTGCCCTGTAATGTGGTTGTGCGTCAGCAGGATGATGAAACCATTGCGGTGGAGTTTCTGGACCCGGATACCTTCCTCGGGCTTTCTGATCTGGCCGCACTGAAGCCGGTGGCTACCGAGGCCAGGGCGCGTCTTGTCCGGGTTAGTGAAGCGCTGAGTTCATCGTAGGCAACTAGGCAACCTCTGAGTGGTTGAGAGTTGAGACCCCAACTGGTTGGTCAGCCATACTCTGATGGGGGTAATTGAGTGTCTGGACAGGGGGTGCTCATTGGGATATGAACAGGCATTGGGAGGTAATGAGGAGGAGGGGACCTCCCAACACCCATCCATAGTAAGGAATAGTAGGATGCTTCTGTTTCGATAAGATTTCTTGATTGTTTCTGAAAATTTCGTTCTGGAGGGGAAGAGGTGACTCAAACGGCTGCACACCGTATTCTGGTTGTTGATGATGACCGCAAGCTGAGGGAGCTGATTCTGCGCTATCTCGGTGAGCAGGGTTTTCATGTGGAGGGTGTGGAGGATGGAGAGGCGATGGACCGGCTGCTCACCAGTTATACCCCGGATCTGATTGTGCTGGACCTGATGCTTCCCGGTGAGGATGGACTGTCCATTGCGCGCCGCTTGAGAAAGACGGGGGACATTCCCATTGTCATGCTCAGTGCTAAAGGCGATGAGGTGGACCGTATTATCGGCCTTGAGGTGGGTGCGGATGACTATCTACCGAAGCCATTCAACCCCAGGGAGCTGCTGGCACGAATCCACTCGGTGTTGCGCCGCACGGAAAAGCAGCATGATGATTCAAATGAGTCGCTGATCCGCTTTGGGCCCTATACGATGGATCTTGATAGTTACTCCCTGGAGCGGGAGGGGGTACGGGTTGAGCTGACCAGCGGTGAATTTGAGCTGTTGCGTCACCTCGTTACTCGACCAAACCGGGTTCTGAGCCGTGATCAACTGCTGGATCTGCTGGATGATGGGGTCGAGGGGGCGTTTGATCGAAGTATTGATGTACGGATCACCCGAATCCGCAAGAAAATTGAGGAGGACCCGCACCATCCCCAATACATCAAGACGGTGAGGGGAGTAGGTTACCTCTTTTCAGATCGGGATTGAGCGGTGTCGCTGAAGGTTCTGCCGCACAGTATCTACAGCCGAACCATGGTGCTGGTCGGGGTGGTGACCTTCCTTCTGCAGGTCACTACGTTGGTGATCTTCTTCAATCAGATGGTGTTTCCCAATGTTCAGCTGCAGGTTGATGATTTCGTAGTGGAGCTGCTGGAGTTTGCCTCTCCCGAGAACAATCTCCGTACGACAAGTCGCCATCAGTTTGTCAAAGAGACCGAGGCGTTGGCACTACAGCCTGCGGGTTGGAGGATTCCCTTCTGGTATCTGGTCGAGGAGGCATTGGTCGAACAAACCGGCCGACCGGTGGTGATATGGAAGGAGGTGGATACACCGCCAGGGCAGGGGCGCTACTGGATCGATTTCATCGACCCTGAGCGTACAGCGAAGATGAGGGTGGGGTTCTCTTCGGTACGGGAAGGGTGTCTCGATCCACCGGTACTGTTGCTGGTGCTGTTCCTTGTTGTGGCCACTTCGGTAACCTCGGTCTACTTTCTCTCACGATGGCTGGTCAGGCCGATTGATGAGCTGCAGGCGGCAGTACTTGAATTGGGAATGGGGGAATATCCACTGCCGTTACCCGTGCATGGGCCGACGGAGTTTTCTACGCTGGTACGTCGCTTCAACTGGATGGTGAAGAGTGTTCAGGAGTTGACCGAGAACCGTTCGGCATTTCTGGCTGGTATCTCCCATGATCTGAAAACCCCTCTTGCGCGGATGCGGCTGAGTGTCGAGATGCTCAATGCAGAGTCGGAGCGTGATCTGGTGAACGGGGTTGTGGAGGATCTCGATGTGATGGATAACCTCATCAGCAAGGCGATGGAATACGCTCGGGGAGAGCATGAGGTGAATCCGGTAGAGGTTGATCTGGTCGAGCTGCTGGATGGTGTAGTCGAGCGCAAGAAACGGGGTGGGGTGATACTGCGGTGGGTGCGTCCATCCTTTTCGTGTGTTCGGGTGGTGGATGCCACGGCGTTGCAGCGAATACTTTCCAACTACATTGATAATGCGTCGCGATATGGTGGAACAGAGGTGGTCGAATTGGTATTGCAGTGCATTCAGGGGCGAGTGGAGATTGCGGTCCATGATCATGGACCAGGGATGCCTGAACAGGATCTGTCACGTGCTTTCCAGCCCTTTTATCGCATTGATCCATCACGCTCCGAACAGGGGGGCGGAAGTGGCCTGGGGCTGGCAATTGTAAAGAATCTGGCATCGATGAATGGTTGGCAGGTACTGTTGAGAAACCGGCCGGAAGGTGGGTTATCTGCCATTGTCAGAATGAAATAGGATAGTGCGGTACCAGAGGGATGGTTTTTTCCGGCAATCGCCTAAAGTTTTGCTTGTACGGCTCGATAAAAGTAACTGTGTATCTGGTGGTGCTGAAGTGAATCAAGTCATCCGGAACACAATAACTTTTGTCTCAAAAACATAGACGGTAGCAATATAGTCATGTTCACAGGCCTCACCACTATGGCAGAGTGGTGAGGCTTTTTTATTGGTGGATGGTGCAAAAAACATCCGCATCAGACAAGAAAATACTCAACTTGACGCGGTATCTGCCGATAAATCTGCCATGGGAGAAAAAGAGTGGCCGATGAGATGCTGCCACATCCCATCGGCATGAGTGAACCCTTATACAACTTAGAGCAAAGAGACTAAAAGGTTCATAACAGCAATAGCGGTACAGGGTAAGAATTACCGCTATTACTGTTATTGTGTCAGCCGATTCCGTCATGTCAAGTGATTGGAGCAACAACCGAATTGACTCACAAAAAAAGTAACCGAAGGAGAACGATGAAATAGGTCGT
>CAYFOR010000002.1:0-78124 GCA_964344785.1 uncultured Piscirickettsiaceae bacterium | reverse complement strand
TATACCGTAACAGACTGTTTTCTTATGATAACAATCTGACAAAGTAGAATTAATACGCCTGAGAATGGCTTTGTCGGTTTTCTGCCAATGAAGATAGTCATCCCATGCCTTGCCAGAGAAAGTAAGTTTCACTCGATTATTAACTCATGTTCAGTACCTTTCCCAGCCTCAAGCTCTGCAATTGATTCCAACAGATGCCGGGCATTTGCGGGAGAACGGAGCAAGTATGCAGTTTCCTCCATTGCCTGGAAATCCTCCAGAGAGATCATTACAACAGGGGACTCTCGTTTGCGTGTAATAATTACGGGATCATGATCATTACATACTTTTTCCATTGTTTTTGACAGGTTTGCGCGTGCAGCAGTGTAGCTTATAGCATCCATAGTAGCCTCCGGAACAGTACATGTACATAAAAACGTACAGTTAGTTTATATAACGCATAACAGCACGGTCAACCTAAAAAGTGCCCTCAACTGATAGAGGAAAAATCAAAACTGCAGCATCGAAGACTATTCAACATCACGCATGGTGGGCTGGCTATCACAGAAACCAGAGACAGATTTTTCCCGTAAGTACATCGCTTAATCTCCGCATTTCATGCAAAAATTATGGTATTTATTCTCCGCACCGGCAAGTTGACTCTTCAAGCAGCTCCAACAATACCCCTTCATGCCGTGCGATGGTGTTCCGTTGTTCAGCTCCCTCCAATCCTGATACCTGCAATCAGCAACCAATTGAATACATAGCTCTTTGCTAAGCATCCAATGGGTCAAACAGTGCCTGTAGATCATCGGCATTGAAGGTCGCACCATCCTGTGCCCTTTCTCTGCCATACAGGCCATCGGCCAGGGCCTGCTTTTTCTGCTGCATCTCCAAAATTCTCTCCTCTACTGTATTGGCGGTGATGAACTTGTAGACGAAAACCGGCTTGTCCTGACCAATACGATAGGCTCTGTCGGTTGCCTGATTCTCTACAGCTGGATTCCACCAAGGGTCGTAGTGGATCACGGTGTCGGCTGCTGTCAGATTCAGGCCGGTACCACCCGCCTTGAGACTGATCAGAAACAACGGCACTTCACCCGCCTGGAAACGCTCCACGGGTGTGGCGCGATCCCGGGTGTTTCCGGTCAGCTTGACGTAGTCGATTTTCTTCTTTTTCAGCACTTCCTCAATCAGACTGATCATCGAGGTGAACTGGGAGAAGAGTAGTATTCGCCGCCCCTCTTCAATCATCTCCGGGAGAAATGCCATCAACATATCCAGCTTGGCAGAATGTTTCACCTTTTTGGCGCTATCGAGTTTGAGCAGACGTGGGTCACAGCAGACCTGTCGCAGCTTGAGCAGCGCATCGAGAATGATGATATGGCTGCGATTGATTCCTTTCTTCTCCACTGCCTGCCGGACCTTCTCATGCATCGCCAGGCGGATGGTCTCGTAGAGTTTACGCTGCTCCCCCTCCAGTTCTACCGCACGAATGATCTCGCTCTTTTGGGGTAGTTCGGCCACCACCTCCTGCTTGGTACGACGCAGCAGAAACGGAGCAATACGCCGTTGCAGTTGCTGCTGCCGATCCATATTTCCCTGTTTCTCAATGGGGTTTCTGAAGCGTTGGCGGAACAGCCTCTCATCACCAAGGAGTCCGGGGTTGAGGAAATGCATCAGCGACCAGAGTTCACCCAAGTGGTTTTCCATCGGTGTACCGCTGAGGCAGAGGCGGTGAGTCGCATTCAGCTGATGGACAATCTGAGTAGCACGAGCCCGTGGATTCTTGATGACCTGCGCCTCATCCAGTACCAGAGTATTGTAGCGGTGTGCCAGCAGCTTTTCGGCATCACGACTCAGTAACGGGTAGGTGGTCAGCACCAGATCACTCTCTGGAATCTGGTCAAACAGCTTTTTGCGCTCCGGGCCATGTAACACGATCACCTTCAGATCCGGCGCAAAACGAGCCGCTTCTGCACGCCAGTTGACCATCAGACTGGTGGGGGCAATCACCAGATGAGGAGATTCCATCCCACCCTGCTGCTTTTGCAGTAGCAGGTGAGCCAGAGTCTGCACCGTCTTGCCCAGCCCCATATCATCAGCAAGGATTCCCCCAAAACCGATCTGCTGCAAAAACTGCAGCCAATTGAGCCCCTGTTGCTGATAGTCACGCAAGGATGCATTGAACTGTTGGGGAGGGGCAACAGTTTCAATACCATTGAAGTCATACAGCTTGCGCCCCAGTTCACGAATGCGTTCCCCACCAAACCAGCGCAGGTCTGCTGCCTCCCTGGCACTTTCAAGCTCTGCCAGACGTGCTGCCTCCAGACGATTGAAACGGAGGTGACCGCTTTCATCCAGTTCATGATCGTCATAGAGTTCGATCAAGGTCTGCAGAATGGGGCGGACCTTGCCAAGCGGTACAGGTAGCAGGCGACCATCTTCCAAAGGAAGAGGAAGGAGATGCTGGTCTTCCAGATTGGCAAGCTGCGCTACCGTCGCTTCATTAGGGAGCTGCCGAATCGCTTCCATCAGTAGCGGTAGAAGTGGTATTTGCTTGCCTTCCAACTCAATATCGAAGCCGAGCGTGAACCATTCGTTGCCTTCCTCTTCAACTTCTGCCAACCACTGCTCCGGTTCACTGGCAAAGTGCCAGGGCCAATCATCATCAACTTCAACCTTCCACCCCTTCTGTTCCAATGTTGGCAGCAGATTCAGCGAAAATTCCAGGCCACCATCCTGCATGTCAGGAAAGGTGAAGTGGTCGGCATATTCAGAAGGAATCTCGAAGTAGTCACCTGCATCAGCCGCCAACTCTTCGAACAGCATGGTTGGCACAAGGTATCTGGATAGATCATTGAGGCGTTTCTCCTCCTGCCTGGGTTGTCGGGGGATTTTCAGACACTGATTTCCACTATTTTGCCAAAGGGTACTCTCCTCGGAAAAGAGACCGACCCGCTCACCGTTATACTCAAACTCGATCTTCGCCATTGGCAATGGCATTGACTGGAGTGCCGACTCACGGTACCAGGGTAAATCCTCCTCTTCGGCAAGTATCTCCCCAACCAGCAGTGTGAGTACAGGTATTGGTTTGACCTTTCGGGTCTTGGGTGGAGCAATCTTTTGAGGGCGAGGAACAAAGGATAGTTCAGGGTCCTTCTTCAGGGCTTTTGAAAGTGCCTGGACCTCTTTGGGGGGAATTGCAGGGAGATGATAGAGTTTGCTGATCAGGGAAGACGAGTAGTCACTGATGACCTCACCGATGATACCTGTTGTCGGATCAAGATAATGAACCCGGTCCAGCATCAATAATATATTTCCGTGATGCTCGGGCACCTCCAGCATCAACTTCTGCTCTCCCTGTGAGTTTGCCTTCCAGACCAGTGAGGAGGAAACCGGTTTGTCGATGCAAAGCTGCGGCCCACTACTCTCTTTCCAGTGGCAGCGCCCGGTAGAGACCAGGTCTTCGAGCAGCTGACTGCCGCCCTCTCCATCCAGTTGGTAGAGATCAGAACTGACTCTGCCCTGCAGATAGAGCCGACGCAGCAACCGAGTATCTTCTGGCTGGACCAGTTTTGGAGGATTGCCGAAGAGTGTATTCTGGGGATCGAAGCTATTGACCTGACTGAAGCTGCCATCTTTTTTCAGATAGGCGGTGCGTAACAGAATGGTGTAGCGCTGCTGAAAGTCAACTGGTTGCAACAGATAGAGTAACTGCCGGTTACCCGATGGTTTTCGGGCAACTTCCGGCGTGTTTTCGGACTCAATGGCACGCTGCAAGTGACCAGTCCATGTCTCGACAACGTTGTCTTCCTCTACAACAGGCTGTAGTGTATTGGCATGACCCGCTATTGGTTCCTGTTGTGCATCCAGTTCCAGTAGCGCGGCAACGACATGTTTGCAATTGAACTCAACCGGGCAGGTGCACTCCCCATGGATCGAGTTTGGGCCGAGTGAGATACGTACCTGATAGAGCGTTGAACCGCGAACAATAGCAGCAATTGCTCCATTCTGTTTACGACGGACAAATTCAACTCTGCCACGCTGGAAATAGTCTGTACCGCGTTGAATAAAAGCTGGCGAGAAGAAACGCTGGAGCAGATTCTGATTGATCATAATCTTAGCATTAGATTCATGGAAGTCGGGAAAGACTGCAAGTATCAGCCGTGCCTTCTCCAACAACTGCTGCTTTTCTTCCTGTCTGGCAGGAGCCGAATGCCTTGAATGCACACAAACAAGGAACAGGCATAAGCAAGCATCGCTGCCTGATACGCCTGTTTCCGACTTATAAAGCTAAACCACCAACTAAATCACCTTGGAGAAGCGCTGTATGGTCTGCTCGCGCAGATAGCGGTCAAATACCATACAGACATTGCGGATCAGAAAACGCCCTGCAGTGGCTACGGTAACTCCCTCCTCATTGAGACTGACCAGTCCATCCTTCTCCATCTCGGCCAACTCATCCAGTTCCACAGCAAAGTAGTCATTAAAACAGATTCCGTGACGCGCCTCGATATCGGAGAACTGCATGCGGAAGTTGCAGATCAGTTCGGTGATCACATCCTGTCGCAGCAGGTCATCGGTATCCAGCTCTACGCCACGGAAGACCGCCAGCTCTCCACTGTCGATCGCCTGATAGTAGCTGTCGGTATCCTTCAGGTTTTGTGAATAGGTGTTCCCCACTACACCGATGGAGGTAACGCCGATCCCGATCAGGTCACAGTCACGATGGGTGGAGTAGCCCTGGAAATTTCGATAGAGGGTACCCTCACGCTGGGCGACCGCCAGCTCATCATCCGGCAGAGCAAAGTGATCCATGCCGATATAGAGATAACCGGCCTCGGCAAGCTGCTGGTTGGTCCGCTGCAGAATCTCCAGCTTCTGATCCGGTGTCGGCAGGTCGGCCTCGTTGATTCTGCGCTGTGGCTTGAACAGCTCCGGCAGGTGGGCATAGTTGAATACAGAGAGGCGGTTGGGTCTCACCTTCAACACCTTCTCTACGGTCTTCTGAAAACTGTCGGCGGTCTGGTGCGGCAGACCATAGATCAGATCGACACTGACCGACTTAAAACCATATTCACGTGCTGCATGGAGCACCTCGAAGGTCTCCTCTTCACTCTGAATACGGTTCACCGCCTTCTGCACTGTGGCATCAAAGTCTTGCAGCCCGAGACTCATCCTGTTGAAACCCAGGTTGCGCAGCAGCCGGATGGTCTCTGCCGTGGCCTCACGCGGGTCGATCTCGATGGAGTACTCGCCTTCATCATCGTTCCGCAGTGTGAAATGCTCGCGAGTAGTATCCATCAACCGCTGAATCTCGTCATGGTTGAGAAACGTGGGCGTCCCACCACCCCAGTGGAGCTGCTCGACCACTCTGGACCGGTCAAACAGTGCCCCCTGCATCTCCAGTTCTTTCGATACACGATCCAGGTAAGGAGGCGATTTGCTGCGATCCTTGGTCGCAATCTTGTTGCAGCCACAATAGAAGCAGACGGTGTCACAAAACGGAATGTGAAAATAGAGCGATAGTGGACGTTGGGGTTGTTCACTGTTGGTTCGCTCGATCACCGCACGGTACTCTTTCGCACCAAAGCCTTCATGAAACGATACCGCTGTAGGATACGAGGTATAGCGTGGCCCCGCCTTGTCATAACGGCGGATCAAATCCATATCAAAGGTAAGTATCTGCTCCATGCTACGCCTCCTCGCTCAGTCCATGCATATGGGTATGGTTGATCACCTGCAGCAGGTATTTAAAGGGAATAAAGGCCAGCGGCAGCGGCTCGATGGTCTCGATAAAGGCCAGCGGTGCTCCTCCAAACTGGTAGGTGCCTGCATCCAGCTCCGCCTTGATACGCTTCAACTCCGCATCAATCGGATCGATCAGATGGGCAGACTGCTGCATGTAGTCACCATCAAACTCGATGGAGTACCGCATCTCTTCAATCTCGATCAACGCCTCTTCAACCTGTCGCTTGAACTCATCAATCGACTTGATCTTGATGACCATCTTGTTGTCATTCATACCATCCACAACCTCGCTAACTATTGGTACGTCGCTCGTGCTCTTCCCTGAACAGGGGCTGATACTGCCCCAGACTGCTCCGATCCATCATGAACACACCATGTCCACCCCGCTGAAATTCAACCCAGGTCCAAGGAATCTGCGGAAAGCATTCTTCCAGTGCCTCTGCACTATACCCGACCTCACAGATCAGGATTCCATTCTCCTCCAGATGCGCCTCCGCTTCCAGTAGAATCTGCACCACCAGATCAAGGCCATCCTCCCCACCCTGCAGCCCGACACGCGGCTCGGCATGAAATTCTGCAGGCATCGATTCCAGCGAAACCCTGTCCACATAGGGAGGATTGGAGACGATCAGGTCATAACGATTATCCCCCACACCGGCATAGAGATCGGAGTGGATCAGACGTATCCGTTCTTCCAATCCGTAGCGGTGAACATTCTCTCTGGCGACTTCAAGCGCATCCATCGAGTGGTCCACTGCATCCACCATAGCATCCGAAAAACTGTATGATTATGCTATTGCAATACAACCACTTCCAGAACCAATCTCCAGTATCGATTTAATATTTTCCGGCGCCGTCCAAGGCGCAAACTGCTGCTCGATCAACTCGGCAATGGGTGACCTTGGTATCAGCACACGCTCATCAACGAAGAAGCTCATCCCGGCAAACGTCGCCTCATTCAACAGATACGACAGGGGAATTCGTTGCTCTACACGCTTCTTGAAAAGGTCGGTGAGGCAGTGCCGCTCCGCAGGCAGCAGCGCGGCACTCAGCAATTGCTCCGGGCAATCCAGTGGCAGACGGAGATTTCCAAGCACGAGGCGGATGGATTCATCAAGGGCATTGTCGGTACCATGCCCGAAGTAGAGCTTATCCTCGGCCTCGGCCCGTGCCATCACCGAGGCACCCCAACGAATAAAATCTGTCGGGGTGATCAGAATCTCGACAACTGAGGCGTCGATCAAGCCTCTTCCTGCTCCTTGATCTGACGGCGTACATCGTCCATATCAAGTTCCTTGGTTTTGGTAACCAATTCCCTCAGTCCATCTGCCGGCACCATTCCAGGCTGGGAGAAGATCACAATCTGCTCTCTGAAAATCATCAGTGTCGGTATGGAACGAATCTGGAAATGTGCCGCAAGCTCTTGTTGATCCTCAGTATTTACCTTTGCAAACACCACATCATCAATCTCTTCGGAAGTTGCCTCATAAATCGGCGCAAAGCTCTTGCATGGGCCGCACCAAGGGGCCCAGAAGTCGACAATCACGATATCGTTGCCGTTGACAGTATCTTCAAAATTGGTGTGATCGAGTTCGACGGTACTCATAATCTGTTTCCGTTTTCCTTTTTACCGTGTAGTTATTAGTGGTGGTCCCCTGCGAAGCGCACATTCTAACACTACGCAGAGAGATAGTAGAAGACGAAGCGCCCCTGTTCGATATCAATCTTCAACTCGGCACCATGGTTGATGCCATAGTCGACATACCCCGGTACTGCGCTGTCCTGATGGCATTCAGAGGCATGCTGTGGAGACTCGAAATCGCGATCCCGGTCATACCAGGAGAGCAACATACTCATCTCGAGACGCATCTCAGCCTCCTTGTCCGCCACCTTCTTGGCCGCATAGAAATCTGCAAAGGGATTTTCAGGGTTGATCTCCAGCGTCGGCGGCTCCTGCAGCGGGGCTCTGGGTGTCGCAGGACATTGTGCCCCCTGCTGCGTTGCCGATGAAGCAACGATCAGGTTCCCTTCCACCTGCTCTATCTTCATTCCACTCTCTTTACGTTCAAATGCCGATGGCAACAACCTCCATGGTACCACCTTGGCCACCAGTGGCAGCAGCAGCGCACCGCCAGGCAACAGAAAGATGCCGAATGCCGGGACTGTCCGCGCCAGATCCTTGGCCTGCTCCACCGCCTCATGCCGCTCCTGCTCACTGGTTGGTTGTCCCATTGAGATCTTTCGAAGGGTTGTCAGCATTTCACCGGTCTCCTGAACCTCAGTCCAGGTCTTGATACTCACATCCCGAAACATCTCGACCACCGCCTGCGGATCACGAACCTTTTCTGCAGCCGTCTGGATGACCTCTCTCGCCTTGTTCAGCATCGCTATGTTATGCGGGTACTAGTAAACCAGCTCCATATAGTCGGTCGTGTAGATCACAATAATGCAGATCGCCAGAATCAGCCACAGCCACCACGCCTTGAGAATATCCCTGTTCATAGCCATCTTGAGTGCCTGCCATTATTTCTGTTTTGGACGAAAAACCTTGACCGTTTCAGACTCCAGATAGGGGCCTTCAATCAGGTCAATGCAGTAGGGGATTGCTGGAAACAGCTCATCCAGTGTTTCCGCAATGGCCGATGGCTTTCCTGGAAGATTAACGATAAGAGCCCCCCCCCGGATTCCAGCCGTCTGTCGGGATAAAATGGCCGTGGGTACGTATTTCAGTGAGATCTGGCGCATCAACTCACCAAAACCGGGCATCATCTTCTCACAGACCGCCTCAGTCGCCTCAGGCGTGACATCCCTGGGCGCAGGTCCGGTTCCGCCGGTCGTAACAATCAGACAACACCCCTCCTGATCCGCAAGTCGTCGCAACGTCTCCTCAATCGTCTCCTGATCATCCGCAATCACCGTTCGCACCGCCTCCCAGGAAGAGGAGAGATTCTGTTCAAACCATTGATGCAGTGCAGGCCCACCGAGGTCCTGATACTCCCCACGACTGGCACGGTCAGAGACCGTCACTATACCGATTTTTGCTTGTTCACCCATGCGGCTTTCCTGCTTCCAAATAGTGACCCGATTCAATAAGCTTTAAAGATACCGCCTTGAAATCAGGAAAACCACCCCCAACTCTTCCAGACGGCCCGCAGTTCAGCGAGAATAGACGAACAACGCAACGGCAGTAAACAACAAGGCATCGCTGAAAAAGTGCATTTTTTAAGGTGCCCAATAGCACAGGACCGATTCCCATAATGAGTAAAGCGTTTGATGATGAAATCGAGATCGTGGAAGGCGATCTCAATGGTGGCGAGGTAGAGGTGGAGATTGAACTCTCGCCCTCTTCGGATCTTGCTCTTCCCGACTCCAACCTGCCCAAGGAGATCTATCTGCTACCACTGTCCGAACGCCCATTTTTCCCCGCACAGACTCAACCGCTCCTGATGAACGGCGAGCCCTGGATGGAGACCGTACGCAAGATCGGCGAAACCAATCAGCACTTGGTCGGCCTGTTTCTGACTCAGCCGCATGAAAGTGACTTTGCCTCCCCGGACGACTATCTCGAAGTCGGAACGGTTGCCCGAATGCACCACCCAATGAAACAGGAAGGCAAGATCCAATTCATTGCCGAAGGGATGCAGCGTGCCCGTATCGTCCAGTGGATCTCTGAAACCCCACCCTACCGGGTTGAAGTGGAGTACCTGAAGCAGACCAGTCCAGGCAAGAAGAGTGAGATCAAGGCCTATGCGATGGCCATCATCAACACCTTGCGTGAACTGATCCCACTCAACCCTCTCTATGGAGAGGAATTGCGCTTCTTCCTGGACCGTTTCAGCCCCAACGAACCCTCTGCATTGACCGACTTCGCTGCCAGCCTCACGACCGCGACCCCGGATGAGCTGCAGAAGGTGCTGGAAACCCTCAACATCCGACGACGGATGCAGAATGTCCTGAAACTGCTCAAGAAGGATCTGGAGGTAGCAAAACTGCAGAGCAAGATCCGCGACAGCGTTGAGGACAAGATGGATGAACAGCAGCGGAAATTCTTCCTCAAGGAGCAGTTGAAGGCGATCCAGAAAGAGCTTGGTATTGCCAAGGATGACCGTACCGCCGACCGTGACCGCTTTCTCGAACGGATGGAAAAGCTGACCATCCCCGAAGCGGCCATGAAAAAGATTGATGAGGAGATGGAGAAACTCGGCATGCTGGAGACCGGCTCTCCGGAGTATGCGGTCACCCGCAACTATCTGGACCAGATCACTGCACTGCCGTGGGGTAGCCATACCAAGGACAACCTCGACCTGAAACGGGCACGGACCATTCTGGACCGTGACCACGACAGTCTGGAGGATGTAAAGGATCGCATCATCGAGTTTCTTGCTGTCGGCAAACTCCGTGGTGAGGTCAACGGCTCCATTCTGCTGCTGGTAGGCCCGCCCGGCGTCGGCAAGACCTCGATCGGCAAGTCGGTAGCCGATGCCCTGGGACGTAAATTCTACCGCCTGTCCGTTGGTGGCATGCGGGATGAGGCGGAGATCAAGGGGCACCGCCGCACCTATATCGGTGCAATGCCGGGCAAGTTCATCCAGGCGATCCGTGAGACTGAAAGTCAGAACCCGATCATCATGCTCGACGAGATCGACAAGATCGGTGCCTCCTACCATGGAGACCCCGCTTCAGCGCTGCTGGAGGTGCTTGATCCGGAGCAGAACGTGGAGTTCCTTGACCACTACCTCGACTGCCGCTTTGACCTCTCGAAGGTACTCTTCATCTGTACCGCAAACCAGCTCGACACCATCCCTGCTCCACTATTGGACCGGATGGAAAACATCCGCCTCTCGGGCTATATCACCCAGGAGAAGATACAGATTGCCAAACACCACCTGTGGCCACGCCAAATGAAGAGGAGCGGCCTCAAGACCAGCCAGATCAGGATCAGTGATGCCGCGCTGCGTACCGTCATTGATGGCTATGCCCGGGAATCGGGTGTACGTAACCTGGAGAAGCAGCTCGGTCGGATCATCCGCAAGATCGCGGTCAAGATCGTCAATGGTGAAAAGGGGCCCTTCCGGGTCAATATCAAGGAGATTACCGAATACCTGGGACAACCGGTCTTTACCAGTGAGAAACCCTACCGAGGCGTCGGAGTGGTGACCGGGCTGGCATGGACGGCAATGGGCGGCGAGACTCTGACCATTGAGGCAACCAAGGTCCACACCGATAATCGCGGTTTCAAATTGACCGGTCAATTGGGTGACGTGATGCAGGAATCTGCCGCCATCTCCTATAGCTATATCACCTCCCATCTGGAACATTATGGCGCCGATCCCGACTTCTTCGAGAAGACCCATGTCCACCTCCATGTGCCGGATGGCGCCACTCCAAAGGATGGCCCCAGTGCCGGTATTACCATGGGGGTTGCCCTGCTTTCACTGGCCTGCAACAAGAAGATCAATTACCCCCTGGCCATGACCGGAGAGCTCACCCTGACCGGCCGTGTTCTGCCGATCGGCGGCGTCCGTGAAAAGGCTATCGCTGCACATAGACAAAAGATCAAGAAGCTGATATTTCCTGCTGAAAACAAAAAGGATTTCGAGGAACTCCCTGACTACATCAAAGAGGGCCTGGAACCCCACTTTGTTGACCACTTCGACCAAGTGGCTAGTATAGTATTCAGATAGCACTCACCACTTCACAGATCGAAAAATGTCCAGAATTGAAATCAAGCACAACCCCACCAAGATGGATCTTGATGTGATGGGCGTCGAACAGTGGGCCTGCTGGAGCAAGGAGGAGTCCACCTTTCCATGGCATTATGAGTGTGAAGAGACCTGCTACTTTCGCAAGGGGCGAGTCACTGTCACCCCGGAGGGTGGAGAGCCTGTGACGATGGGTGCAGGGGACATGGTCATCTTCCCTGCCGGTATGTCATGCGTCTGGGAGATTCATGAGACGGTTGAGAAGTGCTACCGTTTTTGTGGAGACTGAACAATCCATATAGACGTAGAGAGGTCACGTCCTTCTTTACCGCCAGCGTGTCGGGTTGAGCAACCACTACTTCACTCCCGGCCCGGCCGTGTCTACACACCTTAAATCGCTTTCTTCCATTCCAGAGCCTGCTGGTCAGCATCGTTGAAACTCATGTATTTCAAATACGAATGGCTATGATTATTGCTGTACCATATGCCCACCCCCCGCAGCGCGACACGGCGAGCAGGACAGCTTCTTGACTGGAGCCGCCATTATTCAGCCTCTCTACTTACATCACAGAGGCTGATATTTTGACTTTTCGCAAACCGGGCTGTACAACTCTACGCTGGCAGTATGCACCTCAAGGTTGGGTCCACTTCGTTAAGCGTCTAATTCTGGTGGCGACCTGGTAACAAATAAAATGACACGAAAGGAAAAGAATGTTTAACAAGTTTGGCTTGCAAAAAATTGTTATCACAACAAGCTTGATGGCTGGTATTGCAGTCGTTGCCGTGTTGGTGGTCCTGGGAGTTTCGGACTATAACGCTGCATCACAGAAAATGGCGGATGCATTGGCCCTGGATATGCGCAAGAAAGTGGACGCCAAGATAGAGAACAAACTGGACATCGGCATTACCGGAGCTGTCTCCTTTGCCTCCAACACTGAGCTTTTAAAAGCCGTTTACAGCGGTGATAAGGTTCACACTCAACAGATATTATCCGGTATTGGCGAAACGTTTAGAAACAACACCAAATTCAAGAATATCAAGATCCATATACACACTCCGGAGAATCACTCCTTCCTGCGTAGCTGGAAAAAGAAAAATGGTGATGACCTGTCCAGCTTCAGATATGGCGTACAAAAAGTCATCGATGAGAAAACGCCGATGCGCGTTTTGGAGTTGGGTCGTGCCGGCCTGGCTGTACGAGGTATTGTGCCACTGCTGCTGGAAGGGGAATACATCGGCTCTCTGGAGTTTATTCAAGGTGTCGCTTCGGTACATAAGTCATTCCTGAACACAGAAGGTGCCTACTATCTGATGCTGCTTGACAAGTCCGTTCTGGAAATCAGTACCAAGGTAAAAGATTACCCAACGGCAGGTGAATACTATTTTGCAAGCAAGAGCTGGTTCTCAAAAGAGGCTGTGGCATTCACTCAGAAGATTGATTTTGAATCCTTGAAGGCACAAGGATGGCTGTTGCAGGATGGTTACTTCATCACCTATGAAAACATCAAGGATTTACATGACAAGGAAGTCGGCATCCATCTTCTGGCATCACCTGACACCGAGTTTTTGGCAAAGCAGAATGAGCTGTTTTCAGACAAGATGTCACAGGTTCTGCTGACCATTACCGTGGTTCTGCTACTGGTGTTTGTTCTTGTAATCGTGATTCGACGTAAAGTGATCAAACCTATTGATGATTTGAATCAGATTGTAGAGAAAATATACGCCACAGGAGACCTGTCCATTCAGACGGATACCGGTTCGAATAGCAATACGGAAGTCGACCGGATGGCGAAGCACTTTGGCTCTCTGCTCAGCACGATCCGGATGGCCATTGATGAAGCCAATGCCGTCATCGGCGATATTGCCGATGGTCAGTTCGGTAACCGCATCAAGGTAGAGCTGAAAGGCGATCTGAATAC
Organism: uncultured Piscirickettsiaceae bacterium; assembly: GCA_964344785.1. Classification (GTDB taxonomy): domain Bacteria; phylum Pseudomonadota; class Gammaproteobacteria; genus Thiopontia. Next base: position 64,770 of record CAYFOR010000002.1, on the reverse strand, counting down.
CCTTAAGGAGGGTGTCAACAAATCGGCAAACAGCATTGATCTGACACTGAAAGAACTAGGCGCCATTCTGCAGGGCCTGACCGATGGTGATTTTTCTGTTCGTGCCAATGTAAATGCTGAAGGTGACTTCAAACGCATGGTGGAAAACTCGACGCTGGCGATGGAGACCTTGGAGACCACCTTTGAATCCATCAATGAAGTCATGAGCGATATGGAAGCGGGAAGGTATCATCATCGAATCAATGTCGATGCATCGGGCTCTCTGCTCAAGCTGAAAAACATCGTGAACCGATCAATGGACGCACTGGAAGGTGCCATATCCGATATTACAGGTGTTGTGGTCGCTCAAAGTGAAGGCGACTTGACGAAGAGCATTACCAGGGACTATCACGGTGAACTACGTGTACTCAAAGAGGCGATCAATGCCTCTGCAGTCAAACTGAACACCACGGTAACAGAGATTCTTCGGGTATCCGACTCGGTTGCACACGCGTCCAATCAGGTAGCTGCGGGCTCCAAAGAGCTCAGTCAGCGTACACAGGAGCAGGCCGCCGTTCTGGAAGAGACATCGGCGTCCATGGAAGAGATGACGGCAACGGTGGGACAAAACACGGATGCTGCCCAGCAGGCCAACCAGCTTTCAACGCATGCGCGCAATGCAGCGGATGGCGGTGCAGACATTGCTCGCAAGGCGGTAGATTCCATGGCCCATATTACAGAGTCAAGCAATAAAATTGCTGAAATCATCACGATGATTGACGGCATTGCATTCCAGACCAACCTGCTTGCGCTGAATGCAGCGGTAGAAGCCGCGCGAGCAGGCGATAATGGTCGTGGTTTTGCAGTGGTTGCAGGCGAGGTTCGTACACTGGCACAACGCTCTGCCGATGCATCCAATGAAATCAAATCGTTAATTGAGAATAGCGTGACAACGGTTGGTGAAGGCTCCAAGTTTGTTACTGAGACAGGTACCTCTCTAACCGACATCAACCAGTCCATCCAGAAAGTGAACGATATCGTAGCGGAAATCGCTTCGGCATCTTCCGAGCAGGCAACGGGCATCAATCAGGTAAACACTTCGATTGCGAGCATGGATCATGTCACCCAGCAGAACGCCGCACTGGTTGAAGAGACCACTTCTGCTGCAGAAGCATTGAGTGGGCAGGCATCCCATTTGAAAAAACTGGTTGGCTTCTTCAAAACGGATACTGCTGCATCATAAATTTGCCGAGTAGCCTTACTGATGCCTCTTCTGCAGTTACAGGATATCCAGCTCGCCTATGGCGACCTTCCCCTGCTTGATCACGCCGATCTGGTGATCGAGAAAGGGGAACGACTCTGTCTGGTGGGACGCAACGGTACCGGAAAATCGACCCTGTTGAAGGTGATTGCCGGTGATGTGATCCCGGAGGATGGTGCCATGGAACGTGGTGCCACCCGGATCGCCCGACTCAAGCAGGAGGTTCCAAGGGAGGTAAGCGGCACCATCTATGATGTCACTGCCGAAGGGGTTGGGGAGATGGGTCGGCAGATTGCAGAATATCACCACCTCTCACTGCAGTTGGCGACAGACCAGAGTGATGCCCTGTTGCAGAAGATGGCTCAGGTACAACAGCAGATTGAAGCGGCACATGGCTGGAATCTGCAGCAACAGATCGAGACCACTCTTTCGAAAATGGGGCTCGACCCGGAGGCGCCGTTTGCCAGCCTCTCCGGCGGCATGAAGCGGCGGGTGCTGTTGGCCCAGGCCCTGGTGCAGAACCCGGACCTGTTGCTGCTGGATGAGCCAACCAACCATCTGGATATCGAATCGATTCAGTGGCTGGAGGAGTTTCTGTTGGGCAGCCAGACCACCCTGCTCTTCATCACCCACGACCGCGCCTTCCTGCGCCGCCTGGCGACCCGAATCATCGAACTGGATCGCGGCACCCTCACCAGTTGGCCCGGCAACTACGACAGCTATCTGCAACAGAAAGCCAAGGCACTGGAAGAGGAGGCACGCACCAATGCACTGTTTGACAAAAAGCTGGCTCAGGAAGAGGTGTGGATTCGTCAGGGGATTAAGGCACGCCGCACCCGCAACGAGGGGCGGGTACGTGCCCTGAAAAAGATGCGCGAGGAACGCAGCCAACGCCGTGAACGCAGCGGCAATGCCCGAATGGGCAGTCAGCAGGCCGAGGCATCGGGGAAGAAGGTGATTCGCGCCAAGGGGCTCTCCCACCGCTATCAGGACGCCCCGCTCATCCGTAATCTCACGGTTGAGATTGAACGCAGCGACCGGATCGGTATCATCGGCCCCAACGGAGTCGGCAAAAGCACCCTGCTGCGCATTCTGCTGGATGAACTGAAACCGGACAGTGGCGAGGTCCGGCACGGTACAAGGCTGCAGATTGCCTACTTCGACCAGTTACGGAACCAGCTTAAAGAGGAGCAGACAGTACAGGATAGTGTTGCCGACGGCAGTGACAACGTCACCATCAATGGCAAGAGCCGCCATGTCATCAGCTATCTGCAGGATTTTCTTTTCTCACCCAAACGCACCCGCAGCCCGGTCAGCAGCCTCTCCGGTGGAGAACGCAACCGGCTGCTACTGGCCCGACTCTTCTCCAAACCTGCCAACCTGCTGGTAATGGATGAGCCCACCAATGACCTGGACGTGGAGACACTGGAGCTTCTGGAAGAGCTGTTGCTGGAATACGAGGGAACACTGCTGCTGGTCAGTCATGACCGGGCTTTCTTGAACAATGTGGTCACCAGTACACTGGTTTTTGAGGGAGAGGGTGTCATCAACGAATATGTGGGTGGCTATGACGACTGGCTGCGGCAACGCAAGACTGCAGAGCAGCCACTGCAAAAGCCCTCAGCGGAAAAGTCGGCTGCAAGGCAAAAAGCCGGTTCAAGCGTGAAAAAGATGGGGTACAAGGAGAAACGAGAACTGGAGTCTCTGCCCAGACAGATTGAAGCGCTGGAAGAGAAGCAGTCCCAACTTCAGGAGAAACTGGCCGATCCTGCCTTCTACCAGCAAAGTGGTGACGAAGTAGCGAGCGTAACCGACCAGCTACAGACATTGGAGCAAGAACTGGAAGAAGCCTACCAGCGCTGGGAGACGTTGGAGGAGATGAACAATGAATGACATGGAAAACCGGCTGGAGCTGCTGGAGAGCCGTCTGGCCTTCCAGGATGACCATATCCAGCAACTCAATGATACGGTTGCACAGTTGCAGCATGAAGTGATGATACTGAATCAGCGCCTCAGTCAGTCCGAGCAGCAAATTCGGGAGCTGACGCCTTCGTTGATCAAACCACTATCTGAAGAGACGCCCCCACCCCACTATTAACACCATGGTCAATCCCAATCAGATCAAACTGGAAGAGAGCTGGAAACAGATGCTATTGCCGGAGTTTGACCAGCCCTATATGGTCGAGCTTCGTCAGTTTCTACTACAGCGCAGATCACAGGGGGCCACCGTCCTGCCACCGGCCAACCAGTGGTTCAACGCCTTCGACCACACCCCGTTTGATCAGGTCAAGGTGGTGATCATCGGCCAGGACCCCTACCACGGTCCCGGTCAGGCCCATGGACTCTGCTTTTCGGTACAGCCCGGCATCACCATTCCGCCATCCCTGGTCAATATCTACAAGGAGCTGGCGTCCGATCTGGGTATTCACAATGAGCACGGCACCCTGATTCCATGGGCGAGCCAGGGAGTTTTGCTTCTCAATGCGGTATTGACCGTGGAGTCCGGGCGTGCCGGGGCTCATCAGGGCAAGGGTTGGGAGATCTTCACCGATGCCGCCATTGAACACCTGAATCGTGAGCGTGAACACCTGGTCTTTATCCTCTGGGGCGGTTACGCGCAGAAAAAGGGGGCAAAAATTGATCGCAAACGTCACTTGGTGATCCGCTCACCACACCCTTCTCCACTCTCTGCCCATCGCGGCTTCTTTGGCAGCAGGCCCTTTTCCCAGACCAACCAATACCTGAAGGAGCATGGACTCACTCCAATCAAATGGCAGCTGTAACCCGTACAACAGAGACTCCTTGCGGCCAGAGCCTCCTATCGGCACATCACACTATTGCGCCTCCAGCGCCTCATACAGCTCCAGCAACTGCTCTTCACTGCTCTCCAGCTGCGGCTGAACCTCTCCCTTTCGCTGCAGCAACTCGGTCAGCCTCTTTTTTTCATTTGCCTGGTAGATGCCCGGGTCGGCTAACTGTTGATCAATCTCGGCAATCTGCTGCTCCAACCTGTCAACCTGTTTCTCCACTTTGTCAATCTCCCGTTTGAGTGGCGCCAGTCGCTGCCGCTGTTCCGCCTCCAAGCGACGCTGCTCTTTTCTTGAGCCTGACCGAAGGGCCACTGGCTCTTCTGCTGCTGTGACCAAGGGTTCGGCGGCACTGCTGCGCAACCAGCGAGCATAGTCATCCAGGTCCCCCTTAAAGGGCTCAACCTGCCCGTTGGCCACGATCAGAAACCGGTCTGCCACCCCCTCCAGCAGATATCGATCATGTGAGACCACGACCAGTGCCCCCTGGAAATTCTGCAGTGCAACAGTCAGTGCATGCCGCATCTCCAGATCGAGGTGATTGGTCGGCTCGTCCAGCAGCAGCAGGTTGGGACATTGACGAATGATCAGCGCCAGTACCAGCCGTGCCTTCTCACCACCGGACAGCGGGGCAACCGGCTCCAGCACCTGATCGCCATGAAAGGCGAAGCTTCCCAGATAGTCACGTAGCGACTGTTCCGTTTCGTTCGGATGATTTCGTTGCAGATGCAGCAGCGGTGAAGCGTTTAGATCCAGTTGTTCCAACTGATGCTGGGCAAAATAGCCGATCGTGAGCGCCTGTGCTTCACTACGTTCTCCCTGTATCAAGGTATCTCTGCTTGACAGCAGTTTCATCAGGGTCGATTTCCCTGCCCCGTTTCGTCCCAGCAATGCCAGCCGATCCCCCGGATTCAGGGTGATCGAAACATCGTCCAAAACCACAACGTCACCATATCCGGCCCGACACTGTTCAATCCTGAGCAAAGGATAGGGGTTTTTCTCCGGTTCGAAGAAGTGAAAGGTAAACGGAGAGTCGACATGTGCCGGGGCGATCTCCTCCATTCGTTCCAGCGCCTTGATCCGACTCTGTACCTGTTTCGCCTTGGTCGCCTTTGCCCGAAATCGCTCCACAAACCGATGGATCTGCTCCCGTTCACACTGCTGCCGTACCCAGGCCGACTGTTGCTGAGCCATTCGCTCGGCACGGACCCGTTCAAAGGCGCTGTAGTTTCCCGTATTCAAACTCATCTGCTGATGTTCGATATGGATGATGCCATCCACCACCCGATCCAGCACATCGCGATCATGCGAGATCAACAGTAGTGTACCCCGGTACTGTTTGAGCCACGCCTCAAGCCAGAACACCGCATCAAGATCCAGATGGTTGGTCGGTTCATCCAGCAACAACAGGTCAGAGCGCGCCATCAGGGCCTGGGCCAGATTGAGACGCATCCTCCATCCGCCTGAAAACGAGTGAACGGGTAGCATCTCCTGATCCACACTGAAACCCAACCCCTGCATCAGCTTTGCCGCCCGGGTGCGTGCATTGAAGCCATCAATCGCCTCCAGCTCCGCATAGAGCCTCCCCTGTTCCTCTCCATCTCCAATCTGTTCAGCCATTAAGAGTGCCTGCTGCAGCCGACGCATCTGCCGGTCTCCATCCATCACCAGATCAATGGCCGTACGATCAAGTGCAGAGGTCTCCTGCGCCACATGTGCAATCTCCCACTGCCCAGGTAGTGACAGGCTGCCCTCATCGGCATCATGTTGACCGAGAATCACTGCAAACAGGCTCGATTTTCCGCAGCCGTTGCCGCCAGTGATGCCGATCTTCTGCCCTGGATGGATCGTCAGGTCATCGGCACGGAAAAGCAGATTGGGGCCACGCCGCACTGCAAATTGATCGATACGGATCAATGCTGGTAGGTCTCAAATGGTATCGGGACCTCGGTCCACCTGCCCTGCTGCAGGATGCGAACGACCGCAAACCACTCCATATGTTTGCGGGTACAGATCGAAAGGCTGCCCTGCCCCTGATAGAGCAACCCATCACCATCCGGCTTCAGACGATACTGGAGAAATCCCATGTACATATCCTTGCCTTCAAACAGCACCTCTACCCGATCGATTTCAGGATTGGAGAGGCGAGCAGTGAGTGTCAGCGGCGCACTGGTAGAGAGCGGCTTCGGTGTCATCTCAAACTGAAGCCGCTGCCCATCCGGCAGTACAACCTCGCACCTCTGCCGGTCCAGTGCACAATCTTCCACTACCTCCAAGCGCACTGTCTCCAACGCTTCCCCAGACTCATACCTCAATACCATCACCACGCCGGCCACAATGACAGCAGCTCCGACAAATAGTAGTACGATCAGTTTTTTTAATTTCATCACAGTCATTTAGGCTATTGCCGGAAAAAAACGTACCGGATTTAAGAGGCCATTGCTGATATTCCACTGCAAGAGAAGGCCCTAGGAGGCTGTCCGAGAGCGTATCAACACGCCCAAATCAATCTGGAGGCACCTTGTAACGCCACCGACGCTCAATGTCAATCTATCGGCTGCTTTCCAATCACGGTATCCTCTCTCCATGACATCAGACCAATATGTGCCTGACAGCCTGGTACTCTATAAGAGTGGCCCAGCTCGAATCACTGCAATCAGTGACAAGATTGAGCTGCAACTCCCCAATGGCAGCAGTAAACGGGTCCGTGACAAGGATATCCAGCTACTCCACCCGGGCCCTGTCAGTTCGCTTTCACAACTGGAAACAACCACTGCTGATGGTGAGGCCACTGAAGCATGGGAACTGCTGGGGGACGAGAGTGTCCCGCTGTCCGAACTGAGTGAGCTGGTCTACGGAGAGTACAGCCCACCCTCTGCCTGGTCCAGTTGGCAACTGGTGATGGATGATCTCTATTTCCATGGCACACCGGAGAAGATATCTACCCACCCGGCAGAGCGTATCGAACAGATCAAGCAGCAACGTGCCTCGAAACAGGCGGCTATGGAGCAGAAGCGTGCCTTCATGCAACGGTTGAAAGAGGGCAAGATTACTCCAGAGGACCATACCGAACTCAGTGATGTCGAAATGGTTGCGCTGGGACGCAGTGAGGTCAGCCGCATTCTGCGGGATCTGGGACAGGAACAGCGTCCGGGAGTCGCGCATCGACTGCTACTGGATACGGGCTACTGGTCGTCCAGTCATAACCCTTACCCCGCACGCTTTGCTCTGGAGCTCCAGTCAGCCACAGGTGTTCCCCCCTCACTGCCTGATGAAGAGCGGATGGATCTGACCCACCTGAGTGCCTGGGCGATTGATGATGAAGGAAACCAAGACCCGGACGATGCCATTTCGCTGGACGGTGATACCATCTGGGTCCATGTTGCCGATGTGGCCGCCCTGGTTGCACCGGATAGCGATCTTGACCTGCAGGCGCGTGCCCATGGGGCAAACCTCTACCTGCCGGAACAGACCATCACCATGCTGCCAGCCGCTGTCACTGAGCAGTTGGGACTTGGCCTGCAAAGCAGATCCCCTGCACTATCCTTCCATTTTCGACTCACCGATGACGCCTCCATTGAAGTGATCGAGATCGTACCGAGCTGGGTACAGGTGATCCGCACCAGTTATCAGGAGGTTGATGCACACATCGACCAGGAGCCCTTTTCCCGACTCTATCAGTTGTCTCTGCGTTACCAGAAACGGCGGCTTCACCAGGGGGCCATTCGACTGGAGCTACCCGAAGCAAAGATCAGGGTAGTGAGTGATGAGATTACCGTTACGCCTCTCCCTGCACTTCGAAGCCGGGACCTGGTGACTGAATTCATGTTGATGGCTGGCGAGGCAGCAGCCCGTTTTGCACAACAGCACAACATCCCCTTCCCCTACTCAACTCAACCACCACCTGAACCGGACGAACAGGGTGTCCCCTACCCGCCGCCTGAAACCATTGCAGAGATGTATGCCTTTCGTCGCCGCTTTCAGCGCAGCCAGCTGAAAAGCTTTCCGGAACCACATGCCGGATTGGGTATGGCGGAATACAGTCAGGTCACCAGCCCGCTACGCCGCTATCTTGATCTGGTGGCCCATCAGCAGCTCCGCGCCTGGATCAGACAGCAGCCCCTGCTTGACAGTGAGATGCTGACCGAACGGGTTGGTGCGGCAGAGGCGACCATCGGAAACATCCGGCGGGCGGAACGCGCCTCCAACCTGCACTGGACCCTGATCTGGCTGCAGCGTCAGCAATCATGGCAGGGAGAGGGGATACTGGTCGATACCCAGAAACAGAGAGGGACCTTTCTGATTGCGGAGCTGGCCCTGGAGTGCAAGGCGAGGTTAAGGCAGCCTGCAGCACTCAATGATCGATTGCCACTGAAGTTGACCGAGATTGACCTGCCGGAACTGGGCGCCTACTTCCGTGCGTGACTACAGTTTTGCTGACACTCGACCGGGAGACGCAGACGAATGGTCGCCCCTGTACCGGGTCCATCACTGAACACCTCCAAAGTGCCACCCACCGAGGAGGCCAGATTTCCTGCACTATGGAGTCCGATACCACTTCCATCCACCTTGGTGGAGAAGCCGCTCCGCATGACCATAGACAACCGGTCCTGAGCAATTCCAACGCCGTTATCCTGGATCTCCAACAGCCAGAAAGGCGGGTCTGACACCTCTTCTTCTGATCGGACAGAGAGCGTTATCTTTCCCGCGCCCGCATCAAGCCCTCCCTCGGTAATTCGCTCGATAATCGCCTCCTGTCCATTTCTGATCATGTTCACAACTGCCTGTCCAAGCGGGCTACGAGGCAGAAATACCTCTGAAATCCTGCTTTCGTCCACGATCTCCAATCCAATCTCATGCTCGTTCAGTTCATCATGCACCAATATCGAGACATCCCCCAGCATGGACTCCAGCAGGAAACGTGATGAGGTCAGCCCATTGCCAGAGAGGCTGCGCTGCGCATTGATCATGGAGTTGACATGACGGATGGAACGCTCCAACTCAAGCACATCCTCCTCCAGCTCCGACGCATACTCATCCGACAATAGCTGTGCACTGAGCTCAAGCAGTTCGAGAATCTGTCCCTTATGGTCCCCCTCACGCTCCAGCGTCTCATATCCCATGAGCAGCGCCCTGGAGAGTTTTTTCAGTTTGCCGATGAGGGTACGAATCGGAATCACACGACTATTGACCCCTACCATGGCATTACCAAGGTTATGCAATACAGAGGCCCCCATCTCGGAAAGACCATTCTGGTAGGCCGTAATCCGCTCCAGACCTCTCTTCTCCTCTTCATGCTGGTGATAGCGGCGAAGTCTGAGGTGAGTATCCACCCGGGCAAGCAGCACTGCCGCCTCAAAAGGTTTGGTGATGTAGTCCGCCCCTCCCATGGAAAAGCCCTTCACAATATCCTCTGTTTCACCCATTGCCGTGAGAAAGACAACCGGAATCTGCTCCCACCCGGAATGCTCCTTGAGTTCTCGACATACATCAAAGCCACTCATTTCCGGCATCATTACATCCAGCAGAATCAGATCGGGCTTGAGTGAATCAACCAGACGCAACGCTTCCTCACCACTCTGTGCAAAGCTGATCCGATACTTACTCTGGTCACGCAGAATTCCACCCACCACCTGCAGGTTGACGGGTTGGTCATCTACAACCAATATTCTCGGTATCTCGTCTGTATTGATCTCGCCCATAGATGCCGATTATAACACAAGATCAAAAATTATAATATAATTATAGTCTAATATATGATCATCTATCCGTATCGGAGGCAGGACTGATAATCGAAAGACGGTAACACTCTTGCATTAAATCATCAAAAATCAATGGCTTGCCAATAAATCCATCCATATCCGCAGCCAACACTTCATCACGACTCCCCTCCATCACATCGGCTGTCAGTGCAATAATCGGTATCCGCTGATCCGGGAAACGCTTGCGGATCTCAAGACTGGTCTCAGCACCGCTCATCCCCGGCATACGGAGATCCAGCAGGATAAAGTCGGCCCAGAATGTCTCATCACCATACATCGACCAGCTCTCCAAAAGCTCCAGTGTCTGTTCACCACTCTCAGCCTCGACAACCTCTACACCATGTCCCTCAAGAACGGCCCGGGCAACCAGGCGATTGGTTGGAACATCATCGACAACCAACACATGTAATCCGGACAGCAACCTGCCACTCAGTTTGGGCAGTGCGACCTCATCCACTTCATTATCCCTTCGTTGGGGCAGAGAAAGCCATAATGTAAATGAGAAGGTACTGCCTTTCCCGGGAGAGCTCTCGACCTCAATCTGCCCCCCTCCCATCAACGCCACCAACTGCTTGCTGATTGCAAGACCCAATCCGGTTCCCCCAAACTGACGCGTGGTTGAACTATCTGCCTGGGAAAAAGCTTCAAAGATCTTCTCTTGCTGCTGTTTCGACATGCCGATTCCACTATCAATCACAGAAAAACGGATTTGTTGACCCGCCACATCCTCATCCAACAGGCTGGCGACCAACCTGACACCGCCCTGCTCGGTAAACTTCAATCCGTTACTACAAAAATTCGTCAAAACCTGAGAAATTCGGTGTGCATCCCCCATCAGTTGACTGGCAATCCGCCGATCAATCTCCACCTCCAGGAATAACCCCTTCTTCACTGCCAAACCACTATTGAGTGTGGCCTGCAAATTATTCAGCAACGTATGAATATCCAGTTCAGCCGATTCAATTTCGATCTTTCCCGCCTCGATCTTGGAAAGATCAAGCACCTCATTCAACAGGTGAAGCAGCGAGTGCGCCGAATGGTCCATCTTTTCAAGATACTCTCGCTGTTGAGGATTCAGTTCGGTCTGCAGTACCAGCCCGCCCAAGCCGACAATGGCATTCATTGGGGTGCAAATCTCATGGCTCATTTTTGCCAAAAACTCGGTCTTGTAGCGGGAATTTTGTTCCAGCTTCGACATGGTCCGTTTATGCTGCTCCATTTCCAGCTCCAGTGCAGAGGTACGTTCCACCACACGTTGCTCAAGCACCTGCTTTGAATGTTCAAGTTCAGCCGAGAGTCGGTTTCGTTCCAATGCCTGATTTCGAAAGACCTCGAGCGCATTGGCCATATCGCCCAGCTCATCCTTGTAACTTCGGTAAGGGATCGCAGCCTCAAGGTTCCCACTTGAAAGCTGCCGGGTCGCCTCGATCATCTTTTTCATTCGAACCCCCGCACGCTGGCTCACATACCAACCACCCGTCAGTGCGATTACCATTGCCAACACGGCAAATAGTGTCACCATCTCTTTTGCATGCAACAACATCTGATCATTGTTCTGCATCTCATCCGATGCCATTTTCTGAACCAGATCAACCACCCGGGACACCTCTTCGTTCATCTGGTGTTGAAGCCCGGCAATCCGGTCACCGGTCGCCCGCCCGGACTTGAGTTGATCGATCCGTTCATACTGGTACTCGAATAGCACAAACAGCGACTTCAATTGCTGTACGCCATGCTCAACGGCCTGATTGCCCTCAATACCTTTCAGGTTCCGCTCAACCCTTCTGAGAAGCTGTCGGCTCTTGCGCTCCAGATCCCGTACCTCCTGCCTCTCCTCTATAATCAGAACAGACTGAAGATTCTGTCCGATCTGGGTCGCGGCTGTAATAGAGGCATAGAGCCGCCGCTGCTGGTCGATCTTTTTCGAGCGAATACGCAGTGAGGCACCACTTTCAGATTGCTGCTGCAGATCATTCCAGAGCAGATTGATCTCCGGGGTCAACGCTGTCAGCAACTGTTGGTGGGCCTCGTTGATCTGTTCCGGGTAAGACTCCAGCAGGCGGTTCCATTTGACCAACTCCTGGACATGCTCGTCTACAACATAGATGCCAATCTAATCTGGCGCAAAAGCTCGGATAGACGCTCCCGTAGAGGGCGTATCGTGTCCGGCACCTCCAAAAACAGCTTTCTGTGGAGCCGGATCACCTGCTCTTCCGTCTCATTGATATTGAACAGATGCTCCCAACGATCATTCTCGGAACGGACATACTGCAGCTCGACCACTTGATGGGTCAGTTTGCGAACCTCTTCATTGAAGTGATTTGCGCTGAGTGCCAACGGTATTGCATTGACCAGTGTCCGGTGGTGAGCTGATGAGAGCCGGTCGGCCAGGAGCCACCCTGTGACAGAAATCAGCATGATCAGCAACATCATTCCGCCAAATATGATCGAAAGCCGCTGACTGATGGTTAGCATGACAGTACTACTCCAACTGCTGGGCCTGCAACCAGATCACATCCGTATAGCCGCCATGAATCGAGTGTAGCAACTCCCCCCCTATCAGTAGATGATTCACCGTCTGAACATACTGCTCCGGGCGCAAACGCCCGATCTCACTGCGGTCATGGTGAAGCAGTGTGCTGATCACCTTCAGCATATTTCGTTCGTGTTCCTCATCCAGGGCTCCAGTGGGATCATTGTCGAGCACAATCTCAAGTGCCTCATCCGGATGATCCAGCGTAAAGAGCCACCCTTCTATGGTTGCGGCAACAAAACGGGAGAGCCGTGATCGCATCATTTCATCCTGCAGATGCTCCTCCAACACATAAAGCCCATCTTCCAGAATAGAGACACCCAACTGATCAAAGTCGAAGGTGGTGATCTGTTTCTCATCCATCCCCTTTTCAAGCAGACTGAGATACTCGTTATAACGCATGGTCGATATGCAATCCGCTTCCCCACTGATCAGGTCATTGAGGTTGAAGTTGAGAGGATAGAGTTCCGCTTCGATCCCGCCACTTCCAAGCAGAACCTTGATCTTGACCTCATCACCAACAAACCAGGAGCCAATCCTCCTGCCCTGCAAGTCAGCCACTCCTTGAATCCCCCGATCCCTTCTGCATGAGAGTGTATAACCGGAACGGTGGAAAATCTGGGCAATATTCACTAACGGTACGCCACCATTACGCATGACCAGGGCATGAGGAAGCCACTCGATAGTGATATCGGCCGCTCCTGAAACGAGATTATTGCTACCACTTAAATTGGGTCCTCCGGGCAGAATGGTCACATCCAGTCCATAACGTTCATAAATCCCTCGATCCAGCGCCACATAGTAGCCCGCAAACTGGGCTTGTGTGACCCACCGCAACTGCAGCACCAGTGATTCAAGTCCCTTCTGAGCCGACACCTCGGCGGAAAAGCAGAGAAAGATGCACATCAACCAGGCTCTATTGACCATCTTCTATTCCAGATCTATCGCTGTTATTCGACCACTTCCGAGCGCTGTAGGATGGCATCGGAAAGCGTGACACCACTTAATGCGAGCAACTCAGACTGAATATAACTCTTCCAACGTCGATTTGTGACCATGGAGATCTGACCCGGCTCTTCCCCTTGCAAAATACGCTTCATTGCCTCGGCAGCCCACTCGCCCTGCTCTTGTGGAACCTTGGACATGGTTAGTACCGTCAGGTGACGCATCCAGCCATGGATGGTGATGGAGAGTTTACGTGTATGTTGCATCACAAAGCGCCTTGCCTCTTCATCATCCCAATCTGCAATGCCCGAGTTGTTCAGCAGAAATACAATATCTCCCTGCTGTGCTTCCAGGAACCTCTCTTTCCACTCATCAAATGTCTGCACAAAGCGTGGACGGACAACCATGTGTTGGTCACTAAACTCCTGATGAATGTGTTTGAACTGTTTACGGGCAGTGTAACGATCGGCATCAATCACCGTCATCACGACCGTATCCATCTCATGACGCTCAGCTTTGGATCTCAATGCAGCAGTCGCCTGCACCATCAATGGCGCCAGAGGAGAGACCTCCACCATACCTGTCATATTGCCAAGTGGAAAACCGTATGGTTCCGCCGTCACATTGATCCCACAAAAAACCACCGGAATCGTGCCCGACTTGAGGTGGGGCATCACCAGGTAACGTGAAACATTGTCATCGGCTGCCATGATCACATCCGGTTGCCAGCGATTGATCAAGGTAAGCGCCTCTTCCGCCTTGTCACGAATATAACGCTCATCCGGATTTCTTTTGGAGTCCATGAAGAAGCGCTTGATTTCACATACCCCTTCCAGAACTGAAGTGGCCCCTTGATCCACACCATCATTCCAGGCATACCCCTGATGGTAGGAGTAGAGCAACAGACAGCGTGACGGCTCACCGGCGTGGGCCATTGCGCTCAACGAGAGCAATATTGAAAGTAACAAAGCCCCCTGTCCATCCCCCTTTCTGAACAAACCGTTCCTCTTCATGTCCCCTCTTTTTCCCACGCCTCCCGAGTAAATGTCTTGATGGATAACGCATGCAATTCTCCGCTGAGGATTGCATCATTGACGGTTGCCATCACAGCCCGTTGTCTTGCCAACAACCCCTGTCCGTCAAAACTGTCGCTGATTACGGTAGCTTCACAGTTGCAACCGTCACCACTGAGAATCGCTGTCGCCTCGGGAATGCCCTGCTCAATGCGATTTTTGATATCGGCCAACTCCATCACCTCTTCTCCTTTTTTGTCCGTGTCTTCGACTGTTTGGGCCGGTCTACCCACTCTGCCGTTTTCAACAGAATCTGATCGATACGGTTGCGGATCTTCCGGCTTCCTGACGCATAGTTGTTCACCATGATTGCAAATGATAACTCTTTTCCTTTGGGAGTTTTCATCTGTCCGGCAATCGACCGAATCGAACTCAGGGTGCCCGTCTTGGCCCATACCCGTCCTGCCAGCGGTGTGCCACGCAAACGCCACGTCAAGGTACCATCCTTGCCCGCATGGGAGAGCGAGTTACGGTAGACCTTTTTCTGTGGGTGCCTTGCCATCGCCTTCAACAGACTCACCAGATCAGAAGGCCGAAACAGGTTGTATCGGGACAGCCCGGAGCCATCGACCATTTTGTATCGGTACGGTTTGATGCCGGCCTCACCGAGGAATGCCCCTACCTTGTTCAGACCACTGTTTACAGAACCACTGCGCGTGATCTCTCCCTGTTTATCCCTTTGGACACCACTGGCTCGCAACAGGTGCTCCGCAACCAGATTGATGCTTCGCTTGTTGGCAAGCGACAATATCTCTTTCAATGGCTTGGAATGGTGGGTCCAGACCAGTCCTTCAGCCGGTTTGAAATCACGCAGATAGTCACTATCAACCGCTTTACCACGCACTTTGATTCCAGCCTTCTCCAACGCCTGTTTGAACAGCGCTGCCGTCCAGCTGGTTGGATTTTTTACGGTGACCTTGCCTGACATCGGTGGGTTTTTTCTCATTTTCCGCGGCACTTCCACGACAAAGTGGTTGGTTCCCTGAAGCCGGGTAATCTCAACCCGATGTTTGTCATCCACGATACTGATATGCGTAGTCAGGTAGTCGTTATCGGGATAGAGATGCACCTGATTCCTTCGCAGGCGTTGTTTCTCATTACCGTCGATTCGATAGCCTGCCGTGCCACCATGCACCGTAAGCCCGGAAGACTCGGCCGAGAAGTGGTACGGTTCATCATCCCAGGCCCAGCCCTGACCCAGTGGCTCATCAAGAAAAATATCGTCCACCCCGACAATATGGCCGTTAATCTGCTTGACCCCCTCCTTGACCAACCGCTTTGCCCACTGTTGCAATATCTTGCGCCCACTCGAGCCATCTGCCGTCCCCAGCGTCGGATCACCGCCTCCTATGATTTGCAGATCCCCCCGGATGACACCATCGGCCGGAAGGTCCAGCCTTGGAAAACGCAGATGTGTGGTAAAGGTATAGTCCGGTCCAAGCTGATCCAGTGCCACCGCAGTGGTTACCAGCTTGACCACCGAGGCAGGAATAAAGGGGGTATCCCCATTACGGGAGTAGATCACCTCATCGGAGTCCGTCTCTTCAATACGGATTCCCCAAAGTGCGGCAGGCGTCTTGGGAGAGTCGATAATCGCATCCAGGTCAGAGCGGATATCCGCCACTGCCTGTCCAACCATCGTCGGCAGCAATAGAGCTGCACAGAGCCGCAAAGCCACAAGCTTGAAGAGGAAACCTCCTACAACACGCTGTGGCTTTGCACTACCCTGATTAACCTGCAAGCGTCTGCAACAGACCATTCAGACGTCTGGTAAAGCTGGCAGGATCATCAAGCTGGCTGCCTTCAGCCAATAGTGACTGATCAAACAGGATACGGCTCCAGTCCGCAAAACGCTCCTCATCCTGCTCACTTTGCAGCCGCTCAACCAGAGGGTGCTCCACATTGATCTCCAGGATACGTTTGGTGTGTGGCACCTCCTGCCCCATACTCTTCATGATCCGCTCCATGTTGGCATCGACGGCTCCTGTTCCGGCAACCAGACAGGCCGGGGAGTCAGTCAGACGATTGGTGACACGAATATCCTCCACTTCGCTCTCGAGGACCCCTTTCATCTGCTCGATCATTCCCTTGAAGGTCTCTTCCTCTTTCTTCAGCTCCTCTTTCTCCTTGGAATCTTCCAACTCTCCAAGGTCCAGATCACCCTGAGTAATCGACTCCAGTGATTTTCCATCGAATTCACGCAGGTGATTGACCACCCACTCGTCCACATGGTCGGTCAGCAGCAGCACCTCGATTCCCTTTTTACGGAATACCTCCAGATGAGGGCTGTTTTTGGTTGCCGTATGGCTTTCACCGGTAATGTAGTAGATCTTGTTCTGCCCCTCTTTCATTCGTTCCACATACTGCTCCAGAGAGACACTCTGGGCAGAACCCTCGCTCTCTGAAGTGGCAAAACGACAGAGTTTGGCGATCCGTTCCTGATTGGGAACATCCTCAACCAGCCCCTCCTTGAACACAGGACCGAACTCCAGCCAGAACTTTTCGTACGCCTCTTCTCCCTGTTTGGCGATCCCTTCCATCATGCCCAGCACCTTCTTGGTCGAGCCCTTCTTGATCTGGTCCACCACCTTGCTGCTCTGCAGAATCTCACGGGAGACATTCAGCGGCAGGTCATTGGAGTCGATCACGCCACGCACGAAGCGCAGATAGGTCGGCATCAGCTTCTCGGTATCTTCCATGATGAAGACCCGGCGGACATAGAGCTTGACCCCATGTTTGCGTTCCCGGTCATTCAGATCAAACGGTGCCTTGGATGGAATGTACAGCAACTGGGTATATTCCAGATTCCCCTCCACCCGGGCATGAACCCAATCCATCGGGTCCTGCCAGTCGTGGCCGACACTCTTGTAAAACTCCTTGTACTCCTCATCACTGATCTCGTTTCGGTTGAGTGTCCATAGCGCGGTCGCCTTGTTGACCTGCTCCCATGGCTCCACTGCCGGTGGCTCCTCGCCCTCTTCGGCCGGCGGTGGCGCATCCGGTTCCATCATGATGGGCAGCGTAATATGCTCGGAGTACTTATGAATCAGGGAACGCAGCTTCCACTTGTCCAGAAACTCCTCTTCATCATCACGTAGATGGAGGGTGATTCGTGTGCCTCTTCGTGCCTTCTCGATCGTCTCCAGTGTGTAGTCCCCTTCACCGGATGACACCCAGCGCACCCCCTGGTCAGCACTGAGACCGGCCCGACGACTCTCTACCGTCACCTTGTCGGCAATGATGAATGAAGAGTAGAAACCGACACCAAACTGACCAATCAGATGAGAGTCCTGCTTCTGGTCTCCGGTCAGTTTTTCAAAGAAGGCCTTGGTTCCGGACCGGGCGATGGTACCGATGTTGTCGACCACCTCCTGACGGTTCATGCCGATACCGTTATCCTCGATCACCAGGGTCTTGGCCTCTTTGTCGGCAGTGATTTCAAGCTTGAGTTCAGGCTCGTTCTCATAGAGGCTATCGTCTGCCAGCCCTTCAAACCGAAGCTTGTCGCACGCATCAGCCCCATTTGAAACCAGCTCACGCAGAAAAATCTCCTTATGGCTGTAAAGCGAGTTGATTACCAGCTTCAGCAGCTGCTTCACCTCTGCCTGAAATCCCATGGTCTCCTTATGCGCTTCCGTTGTCATTCTTTTTTCTCTCCTACTTGTTACTCATAACATTGATCGTTCCAGAAGTATTGGCAGTCTTGATCTGTATCCGTCTGTGTGCATGGAGGCATACAGCCAGTCGAGCGGTACCACTTCTGCAAAGTATGCCTCGCGGTGGTCCTGAAACAGGCTGTGCTTGAGCATGTCGCAACCAGATACTGCCAATATTTTTGAAATCATTGATACTTGCTCACCGGGTCAGAAAAGGTGATCCCGCAGCTTAATGGGGTCGACCCGGACTGTTTTCAAGTCAAAATTGGTATCCCTGTTCAAGACAGTATCGAAGCCAATGATTCAAAAAGAGATTCAGCCGCCAGCGAGCATCCAGATTCTCTTCACCACTGCGCACCAGTGAGAGAAATGAGCGCAGTGACTCTCCCTGACTCATGGACATGACCTCTGCCTGATCACTGTCATGGTAGAGACGAATTTTTGCAGAAGGCTCCTCTTCCGCACCTTGTGCATTGTGAAACCGATGGGTCAACAGCAAGGTTGTGGTATAGGGTTGCTGTTCCAACACCATCAACATCAGCGGCAGCGGTGTGGAAATACGGTACTCCATGCCAACCGCAAATGAGCGGACTTCCGGTGCAAGCCGAAACAGCAAGGTGCTGTTCTCCTCATACAGGGTCAACAGTGCCTTCAGATCATGACGCAACAACTTGCGGATGAAGGGACGACGCTGCAGCCGCTGCGAAGAAAACGTATCTCTCTGTGTGCTATACATGCAGTTATTCTATCAAGAACTATTCAGGTGTGTTCTGCCACTGCTGTCGTAGCCGCTGCCGATTCATCATCAACCACTGTATTGCAATCAATGGAGTGGCCGACTCGATCTTCTGCTGATGCACCATCTCCACCACCTCACTGTAGGGAACCACATGGACCAGAATATCCTCATCTTCATGGTCCAGACCATGTACGCCACCGACACTTCTGGAGTCGACTTCACCGCAATAGAGGGCGATCGTCTCGGAGGTCCCCCCCGGACTCACCCAATAGCGGGCAATGAATTCCAGTCGATTCACCGTACAACCCGCCTCCTCCTGCGACTCACGAAGTGCAACCGCCTGCTCCGCCTCACCGGACTCAACCATCCCGGCAACAACCTCAACCAACCACGGGGTTGAGGCAGACTCCAGTGCTCCTACTCGAAACTGTTCGATCAATACCACCGCATCCCTCACAGGATCGTATGGCAGCATTGCTACCGCATGGCCACGTTCAAAAAGCTCTCTGGAAAAGGGCCTGGACCAGCCGCCCTCAAACAGCGTGTGCTGAAGTCTGTATTTTTCCATCTGGAAAAAACCATCAAAAACAATCTGCTTTTCCAGAATCTGATACTGCTTTTCCATAAGATCACCCTCAGTAGAACTCATCGCCCTTCCACCATCAGAGTGAGGTGCCTGACAGGAGCTGGTAAATCTGCCCCATCCGCCCCAACACCTGATAGAATTCACGCCCGTTAGACCATCGTACTACTAGTCTAAGTCCCCGTAGCTCAGCTGGATAGAGCAAATGCCTCCTAAGCATTAGGTCGGACGTTCAAATCGTCTCGGGGACGCCAATTCCCTTGAGCCCCCTTTTTTTTCTACCATGCTACTGGCATAATCGCTAATGCCTTAGGCGACAAGACACTGATAATAGCGCTGTTTGGAGCAGACCAATGACTACAATTCTTGCAGTGGATGACTCAGCATCCTTGCGTAGTGCAATTGAGTACTCTCTGGTGGAAAAAGGGGGATACGAGCTTGCGCTTGCGGAGGACGGTAAACATGCCATCGGACTGGTTGAATTACGTCGTAACCGGGTTGGTAAGCCGTTTGATCTGGTTCTTGCCGATATCAACATGCCTGTCATGGATGGGTTCGAGATGGTCGAACGAATCAGAAACATGGCAGATTATCGTTATACTCCGATCCTGTTCCTTACCACCGAGACCTCGGCTGACGCAAAACAGCGTGGTCGGGAGTTGAATGCCACAGGCTGGATCAATAAGCCATTCAGTCCGGAGAAGCTGCTGGCGGTCGTGGCACAGGTTCTGAAGTAGAGAGTCCTGCGAACTAGTGAGTGCGTAGCCTGTCCCCCCTGGAACGGGACAAAGGCGCACACTAAAAGGCTTCAAACAGGTCTTGTGAATCCTTTTTCATCTGCCCGGCTTTCAATAGTGCGGACTCCCTGCTCTCTCCGGCAAGGATGGACTCATACAGAACCTGGGCATCCATCATTGCGAATGTACCCCGGATCTCCTCATACATCTGTTGCCACTCCTCAGGCTGATTGATCCTTTGCGGATCATTGATCAGCGCTGAAGCGGCATGCAGGCTCCCGCTGATCTGCTGCAGCTGTTGTGACAAGCGATCCATATCCTGGAATGCAACCACTGTTTCATCCAGTGTCTCGGTAACTTCCTTCACGCCACGTTCAATTTCTGTCACCAGCTCCGGCAGGTCTACACTTCCCCCCTCGGGATCATGCAGTATGGCGGCACTGGCAGAGATCTTTGTCAGCAGACGCAGGCCAGAGGTGATCCGCCCAATCATTGCCCCTACAGAACTATCCCCCCCGGAAATTGCATGCTCAATCAGAATATCAGCGATCTGGAACATCATCGTGACTTCCCGAACCTGTGCTTCCAACTGGTCGCGTTGCCGCTTCAGTGTTAACTGGGTACGTACACGCAACTGCACCAACTGTGGAGAAAAGGGTTTGTGTATGTAGTCAACGGCCCCCAGCTGCAACCCTTTTCCCTCTTCTCCGGCATCGGTATGGGCCGTCACGAAAATGACCAGTATCTGCTCTGTCGAGGCGTTGGCCTTCAGATGCCGACACACCTCGTATCCATCCATCCCCGGCATGGAAACATCCATCAGAACCAGATCAGGCTGCTGTTCTCCGGCAATTTCGAGCCCATCCTCTCCATTGGTCGCAAAGAAGACCTGATACTCATCCCCCAGGAGATGATTGAGCTGGGTAATATTGGCGGGCGCATCATCAACAATCAGCACCTTCTCTTTAGTCTGTTGCCCGACCTCTGTATCCATCCATTCGACCTTGACCAGAGCACTGATACCAGCACTCCCTAGCGATTTAACGATTATCCTCAACCCACTGCTGTAGCAGTTGAGCTGCAGCTGAAAAGTCCAACTTTGCTATCATATCAGAGAGTTGATTGACTGCAACCGCTTCCAGCACATGCCGCAACCAGTGCTCGGCCTGCTTCATTGTTTCCGCAGCGTTCAGATCTTTTGTCTTCAACTCCTGCAGCAGCCGCTCCATATGGGCAAATTCATCGACGGTAGCCGGGCGTAGCTCACCTGGGGCATTCGTCGGTTCATTCTCATTATTACTGGGGATCAACAGCGCAATGGAGTGCATCACCTCATCAATCCGTTCACGCAGCTCCGCCCTCAACTCTACAGAAACCGGCTCTCCTGCAATAACGAGCAGCTCGATCTCTCTGCTTTTTTCCGAAAGATCATTTGCTGAAATATTGGCTGCACTTCCCTTCAGCGTATGGATGGTACGACGACAGTTTTCGTTGTCTTCATCCTGCAACTCCCGTTCAAAGGTTGTCATGAAGTCACTGTTGTCCTCTACAAAGCTCTTCAACACCTGTTGATAGATCTCGTGACTGCCGAGGAGTCGTTCCAGGCCTTCACTGACATTGAGCCCGGGAAGCTGTTCAGGCCACTCATATTCTTCTTTGCCGTCTGCAACCATCACTTTCTCCTCTCGAATCTCATCTGTACTGATTTCACTCTTCGCTTCACCAGAAGAGCCGTGTTGATCAACATGATTGCCATGACAGCAGGAGATCAGGGTATCGATCAGCAGGGGGATATTGATTGGTTTTCCAAGGAAGCCATTCATACCTGATGCCATGGCACGCTCTCTGTCTTCTGCCATCACATTGGCAGTCATCGCAATAATCGGCAACTGCTCTGCGGTATAGCGCTCCCGAAGCTTTCTGGTCGCACTGAGCCCATCCATTCTGGGCATCTGAATATCCATCAGTACCACATCATAGCGACTGTTCTCGACCATCTCGATGGCTTCCACACCATCATTGGCAATGGAAACCCTTGCGCCAATGCCTTTCAGGATCTCCCTGGCCACTTGCTGGTTGACCATATTGTCTTCCACCAGCAGCACATCAAGATTGACCCGACGGGTAGCATGATCTTGCGGCTCATGTTCATCCTCCAAATCCACACGGTTCTCCTCTCCCCTATCGGATCCATCCTGCTGCAATACAGCGTTCACAGCAACACGCAATGGTGTCGGCAATACCGGTTTGACCAGATGTGCAGCAATCTGTGCACCAACATGCTGACGGGCCAGCTCACCAGCATCTGTAGTCAGCGCAATAATCGCAGGCGCCTTGGTCAACCCTAACCGCTCAATCTGTTGAACCACCTGTTCCCCCCCAAGGTTAGACATTTCCCAATCCAGCAACAGCACCTGAAAAGGTTGATCGTCATCATCTGCCTGTTGCAGCCGGGCGATCAGCTCTTGCAGGGAACCTGCTGTTGATACATTGTAATGCTGTTGTCGCAGCATTTTTCCGATGACATCTCGTGCCCGATCATTATCATCAGCCACCATAATCGGGGCATCCACCACCTCTTCTACAGGCGACACGATCTCTCCATGCTGGAGCATGAGCGGGAGCGTGAAATAGAAGATTGACCCAACACCCAATGTACTGTCAACACCGATCTCTCCTCCCATCAACTCCACCAACTGCTTGGAGATCGCCAAGCCCAGCCCCGTGCCCCCATATTTCCGCGCAACGGAGTGATCCGCCTGCGAAAATGACTTGAACAGCTGTGCCCGATTCTCTTCACTAATGCCTATTCCGGTATCTTCAACCTCTACCGAAAGATTGACCTGATCATCTGCCAGCCACTGAGGATGGATACGAATGGTAACCGCCCCATGATCGGTAAACTTGATCGCATTATTGGTCAGATTGACCAGGATCTGCTGGATTCTGACCGGGTCACCGACCAGATCAATCGGCGTCTGCTGATCAAGGTCGAACAGAATCTCCATCCCCTTCTCGGCCGCCTCGAACGCAAAGATATTGGAGATCTGATCGAGCACCTCACACAGATCAAACGGCACCTGCTCAATCTGCATCTCACCCGCTTCAATCTTTGAGAAATCCAGAACATCATTGATGATCTCCAGCAAGGTCTTTGCCGATGCACGTATCTTGTTCAGATAATCCTCCTGATGGGGAGGAAGCCTGTCTTTCAGGGCCAGATAGGTCAGGCCGATGATACCGTTCATTGGCGTGCGTATCTCATGACTCATACTGGCCAAAAAGCGACTTTTGGCTGTATCTGCAGCCTTGGCACGCACCTCCGCCTGCTTGCGTTCTTCAACCTCCTTTGCCAGCTCATAGGTGCGCTCGGTTACTCGCCACTCCAGCTCACTATTTGCATCGGCCAGTTGCTGTCTGATCTGCTCCCGCTCCAGTGAGTGTATACGCAGCAGTTCCAGCATATGGGCAATCTGGCCAATCTCGTCTCGACGTTCCAGACCATATACCTCGATGCCATACTCCCCTCTTGAGTAGCTATCCATATTCTCTTTCAGTCGATCAATGGGCCTGGTAATCAGGCGTATGCCATAGAAAATCACCAGCAGATTCACTGCCAGCAGAAGCAGGAACCAAAGCACTCCACTGGCCACTCTCTGAAACAGAAACATACGCAATCGCTCTGTCGAAAAGACCAGCTGCAACTTGCCCAATGGGTGCTCTTTCTCCTGAGACACATACACGATATCCCTGCTGAAGGTGATCATGGAATAACCATGCTCTCCTGTGCCGACCACATACTCCGAGCCGTCACTTCCAATCACGGAGGCCCCCAGAAAATCGGGATCACTGGCAACTACCTGAAGCGCCGAATGGACCACCTCATGATCCAGATTCCATAGCGGCAGCTTCAATGCGCCCGCCAGAAAATCTGCCATCTGGTCTCCGCGCTGATGGACCCAGGCATTGTGTTTCTGGTATTCACTCCAGATATTCAGGGAAAGCACCACAACAAACACCATGCCCACCATCAAACCAACAGCCAGCAGAACCTTCCTCTTCAGACTGATGTGATACCCGGAATCTGCGGATAGCAACTGCATACCACTTGAGTATCAACTGCGATCAGAGTCATTGATCACATTCCCTCCCAGAAAACGATCAACAATTCTGCCCAGTTCACCACTTCTACGCATCTCGTAGAGTATTGTGTTGAACCGTTTGATAAAGTCATCCTTGTAGCCAAATCGTCCCTGGTCGCGATCAGTGAAACCGATAAAGCCCTGCTCCAGGGAGATGGTTGCCCCTTCAATCAGGCGTGCATGCCCCGCTCCCTCCTGATACTTCCCAATCCGCTTGAGTTGGCCAAGCTCAAATAGAATCGATAATCGATCATTGATATAGCAATCGACACGTTTCATGCCCAGTTTCAACAGATTGCTTCGGGTACCGCCAGACTCATCCAGCTTGATCTTCCCTTCCTTGACCGCTTGCCAGAAACGTATCCCTCCAAGCTCGAAACCTGCATTGTTGCCGACGGACAACCCATAATAATCTTCGGGCCAATGAGGCCGACCAGCGCCTTGCATGACATCTTCATGACAGAACACGACAACCCGCTCATCGATGATCGGCATTGAGTACGGACGAATATAAGGACGTTGATCGGGGCGATAATAGGGTGGATAGATGGCAAAGCCCTGACCGCTCTCGATGTAGGAGAGCCCCCGTTTCCATGGCACAGGGACAATGGTAACCCGGTACCCCTCCATCCGGTCAAAAGCCTGCCTCAGTATCTCGGTATAGACCCCACTCGGTTGCCCCTGATCTTCATAAGAGTAGGGAGGATAACTGCGGTCGGCATAGACGGTGACCTCAATCACCTCTGCCAGAAGTGCTGAACTCCATATCAGCCCGATCAACACCCCCAATACACGCACAATCCCCCTCCATTGGCCATTGACTGCTTTTTATACAGTCACAAAGGCACGATCTATCTACGGTTACAGCCTGATACTGATATCGGCAATCGTCTTCTTGAAAATCGCCTTATGGACATCCCCCAGGCTCATCATCCCCACCAGATGATCTCCATCCACTACCGGAATACGACGGAATCGATGGCGCACCATCAGTGAAGTGGCCTTGAGGATCGGCATGTCTTCAGTGACACCGATGACCCCGGTCGCCATCAAGTCACGTACCTTCAGGTTCACCACCTGAGCGTAGTTCCCCTCCATATCTTCAAAGTCGAAAGCCCCTCTCTGGTTCATCGCCTCTTCAAGTGATGGAAAAAGGTGATGAAGCACATCCTTCTCGGCAATGAAGCCGACCAGACGCCCCTCCTCAAGCACCGGAAGCCCACTGATCCGATAGAGCGTCATTGCAGAAACCACCTCCCGCATCGGGGTTTCCGGGGTGACCGAACGAACATCGCGGCTCATAATATCTTTCACTAACATCTCTTCTGTTGCTCCCTGTTATTGTCTACCTGTCTCTTTTGCTCCCGAAAAATACTCTGTCGTACTCACTCAACCAGCAAGCGCACCTACGCTAGAGTAGATATGTTCCAGCGGATGACTGAACAACCGAATATAACCTTTACCTCCTAGACGACTGGTTGCTGCACCTCGTCGGCGACAGCTTCACCCTGTGAACGAATCGCATCATTATGCTCTTTAAAACCGTCCCTTACCGCCTCGGCAAGTGTTCTCTGTGACTCCAGTTTACCCCGTTCCAAGGCAAAGGCAACCGCAACTTCGATAATAAAGAGATGATCAATCGTCAACCGACCGGGGTCTCTCATCTCCTCCTGAGATTCAGTCAGGGCATTATCGCTCTTCTCCTGTGCATACACTTCCAGCAACTCACTTAACAAGTCATACACCTCCCCAACCTTGCGAAACTCCGAGGCATGATAAGCCCCCTCCAGGCTGGCCATCCCAATCAGCCGAAGTGCCGCCACAAAATACTCATCCGGGATGGTCGGTATAGAGGTCTCTTGTTGTGTCATCAGAATACCCGCGGCTCATTACCCCGCTGCTCATCTGGCTGGAACCAGTCAAGCTTGTCATGCAGGGTCACCACCGAACCGATAATGATCAGTGTCGGCGGTTTGATTTTGGAGGTTTTTACAATTTGCGGGAGGGTTTGCAGGCTGCCGATATACTCCTCCTGATCCGGTGTTGTCCCCTTTTGCACCAGTGCCGCCGGTGTATCCGGGTCCATTCCGTGGGCGATGAGCTGATCGGCAATGGTCTCGATCCCCTTCAGCCCCATATAGAAAACCACCGTCTGCCCCGGCTGCGCCAGTGCCTGCCAATTGAGGTTGGAGGTACCATCCTTCAGGTGTCCGGTGGCGAAGGTAACCGACTGCGCATGGTCACGGTGAGTCAGTGGAATGCCGGCATACGATGAGATACCGGAAGCGGCCGTGATGCCGGGAACCACCTGAAACGGAATCTGATGTTCGGCCAGCAGTTCGATCTCTTCACCACCGCGTCCGAAGATAAAGGGGTCCCCCCCTTTCAGCCGCACCACCCGTTTGCCCTGCTTTGCCAGGTCGACCAGTAGCTGATTGATCTGATCCTGAGGCACGGAGTGGTTATCCCGCTCCTTTCCAACGTACATCCGCTCTGCATCCCGACGTGTCAGATCAAGTACCGCGGGAGAGATCAGGCGATCATAGACCACCACATCGGCCTGCTGCATCAACCGCAGCGCACGAAAGGTCAGCAGATCCGGATCGCCCGGTCCCCCACCAACCAGATAGACCTCTCCCTGGTTGAGTGGTTCTCCACCATCACTGCGACAGCAGTGCTCCACCATCTCTTCCATTGCATGTTCAGCCTCCCGGTTGCGACCCGAGAAGATCATCTCGGCGATGGGTCCCTGAAAGGCCTTTTCCCAAAAGAGTCGGCGATGGCTGGCGGGGATCTTCTGTTGCACCTGCTGGCGGAATTTTGCTGCCATTGTGGCAAAGCGCCCATACGCTGCCGGTATCATCGACTCCAGCCTTGAACGGATCAGGCGTGCCAGTACAGGGGATGCACCACCGGTTGAGACTGCTGCCACAACCGGTGATCGATCAATAATGGAAGGGGTAATGAAGTTGCAAAGCGCCGGGGTATCCACCACATTGACCGGAATATTCTTCTCCTTTGCCAGTTCAGATACCTGCTGGTTGATCTCCTGCTGGTCGGTTGCCGCATAGACCAGCACAGGCTGTTGAAGATGTTCCGGTCCGAAAGCCGCCTCAATCCACCGCACCTGGTGATTTTGATGATAATCGCTCAGTGTCTTCCCCAACGATGGGGAGACCACCTCCACCTCCGCGCCTGCCCGAAGCAGCATCTCCACCTTGCGGGCTGCTACCTCACCGCCGCCGACAATCAGACAGCTCCGACCACGCACATCCATGAAAATCGGTAAATAATCCATTGATCACTCCGGCTTGCAGATCTGCTCTGCTCCACCCATATACCCTTTCAACGCATCAGGAATCAGGATGGAGCCATCCTCCTGCTGATAGTTCTCCATGACCGCCACTAGTGTACGCCCTACCGCCAAACCGGAACCATTCAGCGTGTGAAGCAGTTCCGGCTTTCCACTCTCCGGGTTGCGCCAGCGGGCCTGCATCCGTCTTGCCTGGAAGTCCTCGAAATTGCTGCAGGAGGAGATCTCGCGATAGGCACTCTGTCCCGGCAACCACACCTCAAGATCATAGGTCTTGGCGGAAGAGAAACCGATATCACCGGTACAGAGTGCAACCGTCCGATAAGGTAGCTCAAGTTTTTGCAGAATCGCCTCGGCATCGACTGTGAGTGCCTCCAGTGCATGATAGGAGTCACCCGGTTGCACCATCTGCACCAGTTCCACCTTTTCAAATTGGTGCTGGCGAATCATTCCACGTGTGTCACGCCCATAGGAGCCTGCCTCACTGCGAAAACAGGGGGTATGGGCCACGAACTTGAGTGGCAGATTGGCCGCTTGCTGGATCTCGTTACGTGCGATATTGGTGACGGGAACCTCAGCCGTCGGGATCAGATAGAAGTCACGTGCCTGCTCCTCTTCCGGCACACCGGCAGTCCCCACCGCAAACAGATCCTCCTTGAACTTTGGCAACTGTCCGGTCCCACGGAGGCTGTCGGCATTGACGATGTAAGGGACATATAACTCTGTATAACCATGCTCTCTGGTATGGGTATCCAGCATGAGCTGAGTCAGCGCCCGATGCAGACGGGCAATCTCCCCCTGCATTACCACAAAACGGGAACCGGTCAACTTTGTGGCCAGTTCGAAGTCCATGCCGTTGAGTGCCACCCCCAGATCCACATGGTCCTTGGGCTCAAAGGAGAAGGTCCGTGGAGTGCCCCAACGCCGAATCTCGACATTCTCCTCTTCACTTTCACCACTCGGCGTTGAATCATGGGGAATATTGGGGATGCCCATCATCAACTCCCCCATCTCTGCCTGGACTTCACTCAACTCCCGCTCGGCCTGCTCCAGTGATTGCTTGATCTGTGCCACCTCATCCAGCAGTGGTTGGATATCCTCCCCTTTCGCTTTTGCCTGACCGATTCCTTTCGACTTGCTGTTTCGCTGACTCTGCAGTGCTTCGGTACGTACCTGTACCTCTTTCCGCCGTACCTCCAATGTTTCCAGGTGACTGCGCTCCAGCACAAAACCACGCCGGGCCAGCCCTTCAACGACACCATCCAGATCATCACGAACTCTTTTCGGGTCCAACATTTACATGTACTCCATCCACATGTTTACCAAGTAATTACTCACCAGAACCAGTAACTGATTCAAATTGCCCTTCAAATTCGTCAGATCAAGGCGTGAGTGAGTTTATACGTATAAATGACCATTTCACAACGCAGAGATGGCGGATTTCAGGGGTGAACTGAACAGTTTCAATCCTTAACCATCTGCTCAGCGGTCCAGTAGACCATATGAGCAGAATCCATTCTCTCCGCCAAATCGTTCAATACCCGCTCCACCTTTTCCGGTGAATCAAAGAATTCAATGACCAGCGGCAGATTGAACGAAAGGTCGACCAGCCCTGTTCCATGAACCTCTCCATTATCGCCATAACCGGCAATACCACGGAAAACCGTAACGCCACGCACCTGTTCCTGGTCGTGTAGCAGTTGCAGCAGCGATTTCAGCTGGGCATGCTCCTCTGAGAGGTAGAGACGCGCCATCATCACCACCTCTTTTCTCATGGTGCAATCCCCAGGCTTTCCCGACCAACCACCATTCCCAGCCAGGCTGCCAACAGACAGAGCATGACACTACTCAACACGTTCACCACCGCCAGCAGCCACTCACCACTCTCCATCAGGTTCAAGGTCTCGATCGAAAACGTTGAAAAGGTAGTGAAAGCACTGAGAAAACCGACAAGCGTCAATGCCCGCCAGAAGGGGTCAAGCGCCAAACGCTCCGTCAGCAACACAAACAGGAGTCCCATCACCAACGAGCCCATTACATTGACTACCAGGGTTCCCCACGGGAAACCACGCCCCAACCACTGGTGGACTCCATTGGATACAAGATATCGTACAACGGCACCCATGGCACCGCCTGCGGCGATTGCGACTAGTTGCATGGAACTGGATTATACCTGACAAGAGATAACCATTTGCAGATCAACTGCCGCTGTAAGAAAAGGGCACCAAAACAAATAACTTATTGTATACAAACAATAAAAATAAAAACCCGGCAAATATACGTAATTATGCGTATTGTCTATCCGGGTAACGGTAAAGATAATAATAAGCGAACGGAGCGGCCCGGATTGAACACCTGCACTGAATGTTAGTTGGGCCGCTCTAGTTCACTAAAGAATTGATTATTCTGGAAAATATCTTCTTCTGATCCAGAAATCCGCGCTCAGATAACGCCCCCCTCCACTGATGAAAAGCGCAAGCAGCATGACAAGATAGGTCACTGCCCACTCCACTCCATTGTTTGAAATTACAAAATTGCCACTGGCCGTCAGCCAGTCATAGTGTCCATGTTCCTGCAGAATGGAGCGAGCGGCCTGTAGTCGCTCCTGGGCTTCTGCCAAATCTGCCGGAGGGAACGGGCTATTACCATCGACAACAGCCTGCCAACCATGCTCAAGATGGACCGTCACGATCGCAACGATCATTGTCACCATCAGGGGAATCGTAGCCCAGCGAACGCCAAATCCAAACAGCAGCATCAGCGAACCAATCACCTCCGCTGCAGTCGCCAACAGCGCCATCAGCCAGGGAAGGGGAAGTCCCAATCCCCACTCACTATTACCGAACCACTCCACGACATTTTCAAAGCCGTTGACCTTGTTCATGCCCGCAGTCAGGAATACCGGTACCAGATAGAGCCGCAAGGCCAGTGGCGCCAGAAAATCGATATTTCGGCCCAGATCCATCCATTTCTGAAATTGTATCAATAACCGGATCATCACTCCTCTCCGCTTGTCTGATAGCCCAGAATGACTCCGCGCACGGCCAGTTCATCCAGTAGCTGCTTGCCATGCATCAACCAGCCCTCATCTGCAGGGAGCCCAAACTCCTCCGCCAACTGGATCAGCAACACCCGCACCGCACCCCGCCCTTCACCAACCCATTCAACGAGACGGTTGACCAACGGATTCGACTCCATAAAGTGGATCTCATGATTGCGGTCCCGATAGAGCAACAGATAGGTTGGCTGCGGTGGCGCCTCCACTGGTGCATTCTCGGCAGATATCATCTGTACCGGATAGTGGTAACTCAATACCCTGACCAACGGAGAGAGGACCGCGATATGGTGCAGAGTCTCATCCACCATGCCGTACTCATCCCACTGCGGAGAGGCTGGATCGATACTCAGCTCCAGCTCAACCCATTCGTAGTGGGCCAACTCCAGCAGAAATGGCGGATCATCCGAACTCTGATCCCGTTCATTCATCAGGTATTGGACAAATTCATACGGGATTTGTGAAAAATAGGGGCTCTTGCAGGGGTGCAGATGGAAAAAGTCCCGTACCAACTGATGCCACTTCTCTTCACTATAGAGCGTTCGAATCACCGGAAATCCACTGGCGAGTATTCCCTCTACATTATTGAAGAACAGCTCCTCATAGATCGCCATCCTTCTGGCCTCGATCCCATCTGGTATCGGTTGCCGTTCGGGGGAACGAATATGAGCGGCAAACTGCTGCTGCAGTTGCTGAAAGCGATAAGATGGAGCGGTTTGATCATGCAACATCCGCAAACTCCTCTGCACTATTGTTCACTGCCTGCTGGTATTGGCGAATCTGTGCCATCTCTGCCAGCAACTCTTCCAGGGCCGGAATATTGAAATCACGTTCCAACAGCGTAGGCACTGCACCAAACTGTCCGTAGGCCTGCTGCAGCAACGCCCACACCGGATCTTCCACGGCAGCCCCATGAGTATCCACGATCAGATCTTCAGCCTCATGGTAGTGCCCGGCCACATGGATATAACTTATCTTCCGGTCACTGAGCTCACTTAGAAACTGTGCCGGGTCGTAACGGTGATTGACACTGTTGACATAAATATTATTTACATCCAGCAACATCTCACACCCGGACTCTTCCAGCACCGCCTGGATAAATTCCAGTTCACTCATCTGTTGTCCCGGTGCGGCGTAGTAGGAGATATTCTCCAATACGAGTGGACGCTCCAAGGCATCTTCAACCTGCCGAATACGTTCGACGACATAGCGCACCGCCTCTTCTGTAAACGGGATCGGCATCAGGTCATAAAGATGTCCATGGTCTCCACAGTAGCTGAGGTGCTCGCTGTAGACCGGAATCTGATAGAGATCCAGGAACTGACGGAGCTCTTTTAGAAATTGTTGATCGAGTGGACTGTAACCTCCAAGATTGAGTGAAAGTCCATGACAGATCAACGGGACCTGCTCCACAACCCGTTCCAGTGAGTCGCGCAGCCTGCCCCCAAGCCCCATCCAGTTTTCAGGAGCAGCCTCCATAAACTCGATGGAACCGGGGATCTGCACCTCCAGCGTGTCCAGAAGATCACGCCGGAGCCCCAGGCCAACACCGGAAATAGGTGGGTTGGGTTGCTTCATCGCTTATACCTTTCCACCACCACATTTTCCTTCACCGCACTTGCCTTCACTGGCCTTGGGTTTGGCGCCACCACACTTACCTTCACCACATTTGCCTTCGCTCGCCTTGGGCTTGGAACCGCCACACTTGCCTTCACCGCACTTGCCTTCTTCACTGGCCTTGGGCTTGGAGCCACCACACTTACCTTCACCACATTTGCCTTCCATGTTGTTGGCCAACTGATAACCAGCCGGCAACTCGGAGATGGCGAATGGGTTATCTGCTGCAAAAGTAGTACTCGATGCACCCATTCCCAATGCAACGGAAGTTGCCAATGCCAGCGTTGAGATCTTCTTGTCCATGTTTATTACTCCATTGAATTTTATTGACCAAGGAACCTGGCAAAAATAACTCGAACACCTTGCTTGTCTTTCGTTTCGTCTTCTGTGTTGTGAAAACGGTTACATATAATGAATACCCTAAGGTGACCTCGAGCACTGCTCGTAGTGTTATGCGCCCATTTTCACGCCTTGAATACGAAACGAAATCCTGCGCAATCTGTCCAACTTAATTGTCACCAGGCTCCTTATCGGTTTTCGACCCGTTCAACAGTGTGAACACCAGTCGGTATGATATACGTGGTGTTCGTACCAATGGATTCAGTTTTTTTGATTTTTTTCAATTTTTTCTTATGGGTCGCTCCAGAACCTCCTGTGTCAACTGCTGCAACTGCTGCAGCGTCTGGCGATCACCACGGCCAACCTCGCCACGGCTTGAAACCACCTCGGCGTAATCGATATTGGCAACAAACTGAAGATAGTCCGGTGAGTGTTCAGACATATCATCCCACTCACCACTGAAACGAGGAGCATCCGTCACCTCCTGGCGCAGCACAGTGATGGCCTGTTCAAGCAGCAGCGGGTCAAAATGTCTGCCACTGTCCGACTCCAGTCGAACCAGTGCCTCCTGTAGTGGCGTTGCTGCCTCATAAGGGCGTGGATTGACAATCGCACTGATTGCATCGGTAATCGCCAGCAGCCGCCCCAACAGCGAGATCTCCTCTCCTGCGATGCCATCCGGGTAGCCGGTACCATCAAACTTCTCCTGATGTTGTGCAGCGACATCAGCCACCATCCGTACCAGATCAGGGTTGGAAAAGTGGAGACCGGGCTGATTGAGCCACCCCTTCACGATCAAACGCGACAGATTGGCATGCAGTTTCTGTTGATTGAACTCCTGCTGTGTCAATCTTCGGGCCTGGCTGTAGATCTGTCGGAAGAATGGCTTGCCGATATCATGCACCTTGGCACAGATTTTCAGCAACTGTATACCTGCAATTGAGAGTCGAGTCCCCCCTTCTACCGTCTGTAAAAATGGTTCCGGGTCAATCTCATAACCGGAACAGTCCCGCACAAACACACGTTGCTGCTCTGCAGAGAGGGGCAGCCTGTAGGCAACCAGCAAACTGAACCGTGTCACCTCCTGGACATGAAGACGCATCAGTGAAATCATTTCACTCATCCCCACGTCTCCCAGATGGTCCAGCAACAGCATATCCTGCAGCAGACCTTCGTTGCAGGACTGGTTGTTCAACATACCGGCCTGTATCTCAGCCACTAGAAACGATTAGATTCTGATCCAGCGGCCTTGAGAAACCATCGTATCACTGGGGATACGATCCATTTTCTCCTCGGCGCTCTCCACGGTAACGGAGAGCATGGTGCCTGGTGAGAGCAATCGATTGATGTCTCCGAAAAGTGGAACGGACACCTCTCCACTGTGGGGCAGTTCGGCAACCAGCCTGACCGACCCATCCGGCAGGGTCAGCCAGAGCTGGCACACCTGCCCTTGTGGCAGATGCGGTGGTTCAACAGCCTCGATCTCTACCCGGGGCTGCTGATAGCTCGCTCTTACAATCCACTCTGTCTTTCCCTGATCCTGAACCAGATAGAGCAACTCGGGGCCTTGCGGCGCCATATTGATGACCAGAAAGGCGAACCAGATTCCAAAGGCGGTTGCCACCGCACTGATGCCCTGCCAGAGCCGCAGATTGTCCCAGAATGAGTGTTGCCGAACCGAATCTTCAAAGCCCAGGCGTTGTTCGATGTTACGCCAAACCTGTTGAGGCGGCTGCACCTCACCAACCGTATCCGCCAGAGGCTGCAGTCGCTGCTCCCACTGGGCCACCATCTCTGCAAGTGTGCGATCCTTGCGCATCTGCATTTCGAATGATTCACGTTCCTCCCCCGCAAGCGTACCCAATACATACCCTGCTGCTCTCTCCTCAATCTCTTGACTCATGACAGACACCCCTTCAAGCTGCTCATTCCTCGACGAATCCAGGTCTTGACGGATCCAACAGGCACATCCATTCTGGAGGCGATTTCCGGGTGAGTACTCCCCTCAAAGTACGCAAGGTAGATGCAGTTCCGCTGCTGCTGACTCAACTGCTTCATACACTCGGCCAACGCCACTCCATCCTCTGTTGCCTCCAGTTGCTGCAATAATCCGTCCCGCTCTTCATCACCATCCAAGAGCATCTCGTCTTCCAGTGGCACTTCATGTTTACGCCTTCGAAGCAGGTCCAATGCACGATAACGGGCAATGGTCGTCATCCAGGTAATCGGTGCAGCCAGATCGTTTCGATACTCTTCTGCGCGATTCCAGATCTGTACGTAGGCTTCCTGAAGACACTCCTGAGCAAGATCCTCTCGCTTTAATATACGCAGCAACAGGGGAAACAGTTTCATCGAGGTCAGCCGATAGAGCCTTTCGAAGGCAGCACGCTCTTTCAGTGCAGTACGAGCCAACAAATCAACCACTTCCATATGGTTATCACCACTCATCAGCAAAGCCTCCCAGGGCTCAAGCAGTCACGTTGAGAGATGGCAACGGATTTCCCCGTTACCTCAGAGTGGTGAGGGTACTGACTTGGTTATTCTGAATCAAATGTAGTTTTAGTACACTGTCGTAACGGGTCGGATTGCCTCTGAAACTCACCAGATCAAGGCAGAAAATGGTCATATATACGTATACATGACCATTTTCGAACGCAGAGATGGTGAGTTTCAGGGGTGATCCGGGTCGTTGCGATCAAATAACTTGATGAACTCTTCATACCCTTCACTTTTCAGATCCTCTTTGGGTATGAAGCGCAGTGATGCGGAGTTGATACAGTAACGTAGCCCGGTCGGTGCAGGGCCGTCATCGAAGACATGCCCAAGATGGGAGTCCGCAAATTTACTGCGCACCTCTGTTCGTACCGAGAACCAGAGGCGACGATCCTCTTTCTCGGTGAGTACATCCTTTACGATTGGACGGGTGAAGCTCGGCCAGCCGGTACCAGAATCGTACTTGTCGGTGGAACTGAAGAGCGGCTCTCCTGAAACGATATCAACATAGATCCCATCCGCCTTGTTATCCCAGTAGATATTGTTGAAGGCACGCTCGGTTCCCTCCTCCTGCGTCACTTCAAACTGCAGTGGCGTCAAGCGCCGTTTGAGTTCATCATCCGATGGCTTTACATATTTCTTCGGGGTATCAGTCTGGTCAGATTTCATACTGATCCAGGTCGACTGAATAAACTGATCCCGGCCAGATCCTGCACGATAACGTTTATAGTGTAACGGGTTGGTTTTGTAGAAGTTCTGATGATAATCCTCCGCCCGATAAAAGGGTTTGGCTGGAAGAATGGCGGTCACAATGGGCTGCTCAAACATCCCGGACTGTCCCAACTCGCTTTTGGACTGCTCTGCAGCCGCCTGCTGTTCCGCATTCAGATAGAAGATTGCACTACGATAGTGGCTTCCCCGATCCACAAAGGAACCACCATCATCCGTTGGGTCAATCTGTCGCCAGAAAGTATCCACCAGCGTTCCATAATCGATCCTGGCCGGGTCATAGGTCACCTCGACCGCCTCCAGATGGCCTGTAGTACCGGTCACTACCTGCTTGTAGGTTGGGTCCACCGTGTCACCACCTGTGAAACCGGAAACTACATCGACTACACCATCAAGTTTTTCGAATGGTGGCTCCATACACCAGAAGCACCCACCGGCAAAAATGGCTCGTTCAACCCTGGATTGATCACCCATCTCTGGCTCCTCCTGCGCTATCGTCAGACGGGCACTGATACCTCCCAATACGAAGATACCGATCATCACCAACAAAGAAGCGGTTAACGCCCATTTTCTATTCATGAGTTTCATCATGCGTCACAATCCTACCCAATAACATAGTAAAACAGTTGGTCATATAAATCAACCTCTCATCCCACTCCGGCATGCCCACCACCCAACAACCTCTCCTTTTTTGATACCAATCGATTAATATACCAATCAACACCATTGTTGAAATCAAGTTAATTTGATACTGAAGCCAAGAACCCCCCTGTTGAAAAACAGGTGCGCCAAGCAACCGGTCCAAGAATTTGTCCATGGCAGCAGTATTACCAATAGATGCAAATTAGACTCCCGGTTTATATATACACCAACCCACAGCGATAACATTGCTGCCCTATTCTGCCCTTTCAGAACTGAACGGATCTTGATGAAATGGCTTGATATGCTGACTGCTGATGAAATCGATTTTCAAAAATCACGATAGGCCCAAAACGCGCAAGCGATACTCAATCCTGAGCCGAATCACCTTGGGGCTGATACTGTTTGGAGTGATTGTGGCCGGAACCATCACCACATTGGCCTTGCAGGAGTTCAGGAACAAACTGAAACAGGATGCCCGTGACCAGCTGCTTTCCGTCGCATCCATCCAGCAACAACGGGTATCTACCTTTCTTGAACGCATGCAGCAGCGCGCCAAACTGATCGCCAGCCATACGCAGCTTCGGCAGCTTTTGGAGCAGTACAACCGGTCACTCGACTCATCATACCGGAAGGAGATCTGCCTTACGATTGAGGACATATTTCAATCACTGGAGGACTTCGATGAGATCAAGATTGTTGACGCAGACGGGATCACCATCATGTCAACCAACCCCGATTCGGTTGGAATACCAGAATTGACACTTTTCGATTCCGATCTGTCCGGGAATGTCTCCATTACCGAAAAGAGCAGTGAAGGCCGACTGTACCTTCATACCATTACACCACTTCTATTGAACGGCAGGAGCGTTGGCACACTGCATATCAACAGCAATCTCAATGAGCTACGCCAAATCACTGCCAGCTATGACGGCCTGGGAGAGAGTGGTGAGACGATTCTGGCCGAACAGTTGGATAACGGAGATGCCCGTTTCCTTACACCACTTCGATTTGATGAGAACAGGGCACTTTCCCGTACCATTGCTGCAGACCGTACCGATGTACCCATCATTCGTGCGCTGGCTGGAGAGACCGGCTGGCATGAGGATATCGTAGATTACCGCGAAGTACCCGTGGTCGCCGTGACGACACAGATCCCTGAACAGAAATGGGGGCTGCTGGTCAAGATGGACCAGAACGAGGTCTACCACTCCTATGAGGCACTACGTAGCAGACTACTCCAACTGCTGATTTTTGTTGCATTTGCAGGCCTGATTGTGGCCTATTTCATGGCATCCAGAATCGGTTTTTCCCTGAAAAGACTGACCCATATCGCCGAGACCATTCGACAGGGGGATACCACAGTTGATATCGATCAGAATGCGGACCGATTCGACCAGGAGGGCTACATCCTGGCAAAAACCATTCAACAAATGACCCGGGAAATTCTGCAGACCTTTGACGCTGCACCCAGCGGTATGGTGGTCACCAACCGATATGGCACGATTGTGCGTTGCAATGCAGCCGCTGAATCACTGTTTGGTTACGATAGCGGAGAGCTGGTCGGACAGCCGGTAGAGGTATTGATTTCAGAATCGCAGAGAGAGCAACACATCGGTGCCCGAAAACGCTATGTGGAAGAGGCTCGAAAACGCCCGATGGGTAGTGGACGAGAGCTATTCGGTTTGACAAAGCGGGGAGAGATGATCCCGGTAGAAGTCGGACTCTCCCCGATCACCTATGGAAACGAAGAGGGCATCCTGGCCACCGTTGTCGATATCAGTTCAAGAATCCAGCTTCAACAGGAGCGGCTGAGACTTGAACAGGAACGGATGGATGCACGCGATGAGTTCATGGCCTCCATGAGCCATGAGCTGCGTACACCACTGACCTCAATCATCGGCAATGCGGAATATCTCTCCGAAAGGCTCTCCTCTCCCGATCTGAAGAAGATCGTTGACGATATTGAGACGGCCGGAACCGCTCAGCTGAATCTTGTGAACGACATTCTCGATATGTCCAAGATCGAATCAGGCAAATATACCATTGACGAAATTCCCTTCAACCTGAGCAGACTGCTGGAGAATATCGAGGGGATGTTGGCCATCCGGGTACAGGATGCCGGTCTTACGCTGGAGATTGTTGAACAAAACCATGAAGTGTATGAGTTAATCGGTGACAGTAATCGAATCAGCCAAATACTGATCAACCTGATCGGCAACGCGATCAAGTTCACCGAACAGGGAGGCATCAAATTGACCACCATGGTTGAAAACGGGTACCTGCGGTTTGATATTGAAGATACCGGAATCGGTATGAGCACCGAGGAGCAGTCAAGACTATTCCAGAAGTTTGAGCAGGCCGATGGCTCCATTTCCCGAAGATTTGGTGGTAGCGGACTGGGGCTCTATATCTCATTCAATCTTGCCCAGATGATGGGGGGCAACATCACAGCCAAAAGCAACAAGGGAAGCGGCTCCACCTTTACGCTGACAATCCCGTATCGACGCAGTGATTTCAGAATCGTAACGGACCAACAGCAGCAAGAGCAGTCCACCACATACACACAGATGTTCAAGGGTCACGTACTGATCGTAGAGGATACAGCGGCCCTGAGGCTGCTGGAACGCCGCATTCTTGAAGGAAAGGGAATTTCGGTGACCACTGCAGAAAATGGGCAAGAGGCGGTTGAATTAGCCACACATGAGCCATTTGACATGATATTGATGGATATGCAGATGCCTGTGATGGATGGTATCGAGGCAACCAGAATCCTACGGAAAAGAGGGATTGACACGCCAATCTATGCACTGACTGCCAATGTGATGGCGAAACACCGGGAGCAGTTCGAGCAGGCCGGTTGCAATGGCTTTCTGGCCAAGCCAATCGACAAAAATGCATTGGTTGATGCATTGAAAAAACACCTGCCCCAGGACCAGGCTGCATCGGACAACCACCAAACCGATGCGATGAAAATGATCATCTGGAGTGATCACTACTTCGTAGGTCACCCGGTGCTGGACCTTGACCATCAACGGATTGTTGAGCACATCAATCTCTTGATCCAATTCTGCAACCGAGAAGAACATGCACCTGACAGGGAGCGTGTACTCAAGGCACTCTCAGACCTGCACGACATGATGATGGCTCATGTTGAAAGGGAGGAGGCGCTGCTGGAACAGGCAAACTATCCTGAATTGGATCGCCACAGGGCCGGACACAGAGAATATTGGGATAAGTTATCCGATCTTTATCGAAACCAGCTGGGAGATCAACAGATTATCTCCATCACCAACCACCTCATCAGCTGGTGGGAACACCACATCCTGACAGACGATATGGCGTTCAAGGAATATGTATCCGCCCTGGCCGACAAGGAAGAGTGAGAGCACTGGCGGTTTAACTGGTACAATCGACGTTTCTGAATCATGACCGTCAGGGGTATAGATCCCCTCTCCTCAAACAACCCAATCCTGCAGTAACTGCCATATGGATCACCTTCCCACTTCCAACCAGGTACGTTTGGTAGAGATCTCCAACGAGCAGGAAGGGCAGAGGATTGATAATTTTCTCATCACTGCCTTGAAAGGGGTTCCCAGAAGCCGCATCTACCGTATCCTGCGCAAAGGCGAGGTAAGGGTCAACAAGAAACGCGTCAAACAGACCTATCGCCTGCAGTCTGGAGATCAGGTGAGAATCCCACCCATTCGGACGACTGAACAGAAGCCCCCCCCCAAAGTCGAATCGGTCGAGTGGCTGGAGTCTGCGATTATTTATGAAGATCGGCACATGATTGCGATCAACAAACCTTCCGGCATCGCCGTTCATGGAGGCAGCGGCATCCAGTTTGGTGTCATCGAGTCTTTTCGGGCACTTCGTGAAGAGGCCGGCGGCTATGAACTGGTCCATCGGCTGGATCGTGCAACCTCCGGATTGCTGTTGATCGCCAAGCGACGTGGTGCACTGCGCGCTCTGCACCAGTCGATCCGTGAACAGCGGGTGACGAAGCAATATCTCGCCCTGCTCAAGGGGAGGATGAGAAAAGGGAAGCATGTGACGGCCCCCCTGCAAAAAAGTGTACTGAAGTCTGGAGAGCGTCTGGTACAGGTGAGCACAAAGGGAAAAGAGGCAGAGAGCCACTTCATGCCACGACTCTCATGCGAGCATGCAACCCTGGCCGAGGTGGAAATCATCACCGGTCGTACGCACCAGATCCGGGTTCATGGTGCCCATATTCACCATCCACTGGCTGGCGACAAGCGATATGGTGATGACCGGTTCAACCGGCAGATGGCCGACATGGGCCTGAGGCGACTCTTCCTGCATGCACACCAAATCGCCTTTCCCCACCCCAAGGATGAGACAACGGTACGGCTGGAGGCCCCGCTCCCAGAACCATTGCAGCAGGTGCTTCAACGACTCCAGGAGAGTGAATCATGTCGGCAACTGTTCAGCTCACCTCTGAAATCCACCAGCTCTGTGTTGTGAAATGGACATTTATACGTATAAACTCACATTTCACGCCTTGATCTGACGAATTTCAGAGGCAATCTGAATCAGTTACGAGTACCAATGAACAGTTACTCATGTCGCAACTTATGAATGCCCCCATCAAATTGGTCATCTTTGACTGGGATGGAACACTAATGGACTCCGTGCATTTGATTGTGCGTTGTATGCATGGTGCAATATCGGACATGGGGCTGGCACCACGCAGTGACAACGAGGTCAGCAATGTGATTGGCCTGGGTCTTTTGGAGGCCTGCTCCATGCTCTACCCGGGGAGTGATGCGGCTTTTGCCCATACGCTCGCCGACCACTACCGAAGCCATTTCCTGCAGGTCAAACAGGTGCGTGAAGACCTCTTCCCCGGAGTCATGGAACTGCTTGATCAACTACGCCGTGGCGGCGTCAAAATAGCGGTAGCAACCGGCAAGAGTCGACGTGGTCTGGACCACACACTGAATGAAATCGGCTTGAACGATACCTTTGACATCACACGCTGCGCAGATGAGACCCGATCCAAACCCCATCCCCAGATGCTGTTTGAGATCCTGGAAGCGCTGCAGATCGACGCAGAGAATGCGGTCATGATTGGGGATACCGAATACGATCTGGAGATGGCCCAGCAGGCCAATATGGCCTCGATTGGAGTCTGCTATGGTGTCCATGAAGCGGAGCGACTGCAACAATTCGCACCACTCGCCTGCATCGACTCAATCCTGAAGATCAGGGAAATTCTACCCCTTCCCGCTCCAGCATCCTGACCAGACGGATGAGTGGCAATCCCATCAATGCACTGGGATCATCCCCCTCCAGTCGATCGAAAAGGGTAATCCCCAACCCCTCGGACTTGAAGCTGCCCGCACAGTTATAGGGCTGCTCAGCCTGCAGGTATCGCTCAATCCGATTCTGACTCAACTGCCTGAAGTGCACTGCAAACGGGACCACTTCACTCTGATACTGACCATTGGCACTATTGAGCAGGGTCAGGCCGGTAAAGAACTGCACCTTCCTGCCCGATGCTGCGGACAACTGCTCTACCGCACGCTCAAAGCTACCCGGCTTGCCCAGGATACGACCCTCATTGACAGCCACCTGATCGGAACCGATCACCAGATGCGCCGGAAACTGCCCGGCAACGGCCCGGGCTTTCTCAATCGATAACCGTTCCACCAGCTGCTGTGGCGTTTCACCGTCCAATGCCGTCTCATCGATATCCGGCGAGCAGGTCTCAAACGGCAGTTTCAAACGAGTAAGCAACTCTTTTCTGAACGGTGAGCTGGAACCCAGTACAAGCGGCAGTGGAATGACCATGTTTGAAGTATCTATCAGTTAAGCTGTTTCAGATTACGGTTGCGTTCAATGGGGTGCAGATCATACCATTCCCTCGACCATGTCCGACCATCTACCCGACCACTTCTCTCCAATCAGTTTTGCCCGTGCTGGCAAATCGATTCAACAGCGCCTGAATCTGGAGGCCATGGAGCGCGCCCAATCCATGCTTGCCGACAACCAGGGGAGTGTCTCTATTGACATACAATTCAGCATGGACGAGGCTGAGATTCCCCTGCTACAGGGGACCCTCCAGGCAACCGTCAATCTCCCCTGTCAGCGCTGCATGGAACGGGTGGAGGTTACACTGGAGAGCCGATTCGACATGGCATTGATCCAGCACGAACAGGAAGAGGAGACGCTGCCGGAGCAGTATGAACCACTATTGATTGATGACCACGACTTCTCCCTGCATGAATTCATCGAGGATGAACTGATTCTGGCAATCCCCGTCGTCGTCAGTCATGAGCCGGATCAGTGCAACGCAACTCAATTCCTTCAGGATTCGACCGAACTCCCTGAAGAGCAGCGTCAGAACCCCTTCCAGATACTGGAGCAGTTAAAGCATTAGGTCATCGTACCTGTTGTGCGGCAACAACCCTATTCATTTCTGAACGCAGTCCACATCGGAGTATCCTTGAAGCGGTCGTCTTCATCAAATTCATCAATTCGAATCAGGCTCAACACCTCCTCATCCTCCAACTCCATCAGGACCCTCGCCAGGTCCCGTCTGGAGGTCCCCTTTTTGCAGACACCATTCTTGATCAACCGATGATGCAGACTCTTCAGAGAGAACTCGTCGATCTCCGCCAGCCAGCTTGCAAGAAACGTTTTCAACTCTTCACTAGACATGTTGATTCAGCCACTCTCACTAGATTAGGTAATTATTGTCCACAATACGGCTACCCCAAAATGGAAAAAGCTGGATAACCCCATTATTTGACACATGGCGACTGGCTAGCAGAAACCATGCCCCCTACCCTCCCACCACAATGGACATCTGATCTGATCAGCAATAGATCAGGCCACATCACACTTAAGAGCTATCCTATTTTGATTTCTATCGCTATTTCCTCGTTTCACGATCCAGTGCCCGCAGATACTCCAACCGTTCCTTGATCTTGATCTCCATCCCGCGTTCAACCGGATGATAGTAGACCTGCTCTCCAACTGCCTCCGGGAAATAGGTCTCCCCAGCAGCATAGGCATCCGGTTCATCATGGGCGTAGCGATATGCGCGACCATACCCCAGCTCCTTCATCACCCGGGTTGGAGCGTTACGGAGATGAACCGGGACCTCTGCCGTTCCACCCTGTTTCACGTCAGCCATCACACCATTCCACGCCTTGTACAGCGCATTGCTTTTGGGAGCGATCGCCAGATAGCAGATTGCCTGGGCAATGGCCAACTCACCTTCGGGGCTCCCCAGACGCTCAAAGCTTTCCCAGCCATTCAACGCCATCTGCAATGCACGTGGGTCGGCATTGCCAATATCCTCGCTTGCCATACGTACCACTCGCCGGGCCACGTAGAGGGGGTCCACTCCACCATCCACCATCCGCGCAAACCAATAGAGTGCCGCATCGGGATTGGAACCACGAACCGACTTGTGCAGTGCTGAAATCTGCTCGTAAAA
Organism: uncultured Piscirickettsiaceae bacterium; assembly: GCA_964344785.1. GTDB lineage: Bacteria > Pseudomonadota > Gammaproteobacteria > Thiopontia. Next base: position 20,897 of record CAYFOR010000002.1, on the reverse strand, counting down.
GAGGTCTCCCGCCTTGTCAAAACGGCGAGAACCCTCTGCCACCACCTGTGCCACCAACTGCCGGGAGACCACTCTCTCCCCGGAGGCCTCCTGATCCACTGCATGCATCAGGATCTCCAGTATATTGAGTGCTCTTCGCGCATCCCCGTCCGCTACCGAAATCAGCAGTTCCAGCCCCTCATCCGACAGCTCGATGTTGCTCTCCTCACGCTGTATGGCCTGTCCGACAATCTCTCTCAGTGCTGTCTCGTCCAGCGGCCTGAGACGGTAGAGTCGGGCACGTGAGAGCAGTGCATTATTGAGTTCAAACGATGGATTTTCGGTCGTTGCGCCAATAAAGGTGAAGGTGCCATCCTCGACATGGGGGAGAAAGGCATCCTGCTGACTTTTGTTGAAACGGTGTACCTCATCGACGAACAGCAGGGTTCCTCTGCCAAGTTCCCTGGCCCGATTGGCCTGCTCAATCGCATTGCGGATCTCCTTCACCCCTGAAAGTACCGCTGAAATAGCCAGAAAATCGGCACTGGCATAGTGAGCAAGCAGCCTCGCCAGTGTGGTCTTGCCCGTACCGGGAGGCCCCCACAGCAGCATCGAGTGGAGATTGCCCGACTCAATAGCCTGTCGTAGCGGTTTTCCTTCTCCAAGCAGGTGCGCCTGCCCGACAAACTGCTGCAGTGATACAGGACGCATCCTCTCCGCCAGAGGTACCACCATCAATAGTCCCCAACGATATCAACGCCTGCAGGCGGGACAAATTGAAATTGCTGTGGAGAGAGTGCCCGGTTGGTTCGTACATCGACCAGAATGATCTCGGTGCGCTGCCCGATACTATCCTCCACCTCAATCTGTCGTAGCGCCCCCTGCGCCATCGCCACCATCAACCGTTCGAATCCCCCCCCTTCCTGCAGTGGTTTGAGTTCGATCCACTGCAGGGAATCCGAACGATCAACCGTTTCCAGATTGAACGCCTCACGCAACGGAAATTGCTGGGTCAACAGATGTGCCGGTGTACTGTTCAATACGCCTTTCTGTCGCCGCACCGTCACCTGTTCCAGATCGGGATCATAGATCCAGATCCGCTCTCCATCCCCGATCACCTCCTGCTGATACGGCACTGTTGTGATCCAGCGAAACTGACCCGGACGCCGGATGGCGATGGTTCCCTCGGTCTGTTCGACCACAGCCCCATTCCCGTCATATACCCGCTGCTTGAAATCACACTGAAGTGTCTCCAGTGATTCAAAGAATGATTCAAGAGCTGCAGTTTCACTGGCCCAGGCAAGATGTGGAGCCAGCAGCAATAGTATGACGAGCTTTATAAATCGCTGTTTCACTCAACTTCCACCGGTGGCGGAGCCAGCACTTCACGTTGACCGTTGGGGCCTACCGCACTGACCACACCCGCATACTCCATTGCCTCAACAAGACGGGAGGCACGGTTGTAACCCACCCGAAGACGGCGCTGCACACTTGAAACCGATGCATTTCGGCTCTCAGTAACGATACGGACTGCATCGTCATAGAGTGCATCACTCTCGGCATCATCCATACCTTCAGCAGCTGTTGCCCCTTCACCACTCTCTGGTGTGGATAACACGTCCTCGATATATTGCGGTTCGGAACCACTCTTCAGATGCTCAACAACCCGATGTACCTCATCGTCACCGACAAAGGCACCATGCACACGGTTTGGAATACCGGCCCCCATCGGCAGATAGAGCATGTCGCCCCGGCCCAACAGGCTCTCGGCACCATTATGATCAAGAATCACTCTGGAGTCTGTTCTTGAAGTGACCTGGAAGGCAATGCGTGAAGGTACATTGGACTTGATCAGACCGGTGATCACCGTAGCATCCGGACGCTGCGTAGCAAGGATCAGATGAATTCCGGCGGCACGCGCCTTCTGGGCAATGCGGACAATCAGCTCCTCAACCTTCTTGCCCACGGACATCATCAGGTCGGCAATCTCATCAACGACTACCACGATATAGGGCAGATGCTCCAGCAGAGGCTGCTCATGCTCCTCCCCCTCATCCATCGCCTGTAACGGATCGACCAGTGGTGCACCGGCCTCAATCGCCTCCTGTATCTTCTTGTTGCAACCGCTGATGCTGCGTACATTGAGGCTTGCCATCAACTTGTAGCGCCGCTCCATCTCCGCCACGCTCCATCGCAGTGCACTGGCTGCTTCATTCATGTCCGTAACAACAGGCGCCAGCAGATGAGGAATCCCGTCATACACAGACAGCTCCACCACCTTCGGGTCCACCATGATCAACCGCACATGCTCCGGTGAATATTTGAAAAGAAGACTCAAGATCATGGTATTGACACTGACGGACTTACCGGAACCTGTCGTGCCTGCAACCAGCAGATGGGGCATCTTGGCAAGATTGGCAACTTGCGGTTGCCCGGAGATATCCTTGCCCAATGCCAGTGAGAGTTCGCCCTTCGACTTGTCGTACTCGTTTGAAGCCAGGATCTCCGACAGAGAGACCGTCTCACGTATCTCGTTGGGTATCTCGAGGCCAATCGTCGATTTACCGGGAATCACCTCCACCACACGGACACTCTGGAGTGTCAATGAACGGGCCAGATCACTGGAGAGGTTGGTAATCTTGCTCGCCTTCAAACCTGGTGCCGGAGAGAGTTCGAAACGGGTGATGACTGGTCCCGGCTGTACCGCAACCACCTCGACCTCAACGCCAAACTCCCTCAACTTCAGTTCCACCTGACGGGAGAGTGCCTCCAGCATCTCTCTGGAATACCCGCCTTCCAGCGAGACCGGTTTATCCAGCAGCGAGAGTGGTGGCGGAGCAACGTCCCCCTGACTGGCATAGTTGGTCGTCAACTCATCGAAGAGCGACCCCTGAGTCTCCTTCAGTGCCCGTTCGCTGATCTCGATCGACCCCAGCTTGGGCTCAATCTTCGGCTTTTTCCGCTGTCGCGGTTTGCTGCGCGCCTTCTCAACCTGCTGCTCTCTCTCTTCTCTGGCCTGTCGCCCTGCCTTGATCTCATTCAGCTTTTCCGGAATGGAACGCAGTCTCAACATGCCTTCCAGTACTGCTGCACCAATCCGCTCCATCACCACCAACCAGGAGAGGTGGGTAAAGAGCGACATCCCGGTAAGAAAGAGTGCCAATAGAAAAATCGTACTGCCGAAAGAACCGATCACCGACAGGAAGAGGCTGCCGATCCAATCCCCCAGAACACCACCGGTCTTGGCAGGCAGCACCTGATCAAAACGGTGAAAATGGAGATAGGATAGCCCTGCGCCGCCCAAAACCGTCATCAGAAACCCACCCACCCGAATTGCCAGCAGGTGGGGATCGAAACGGAGCAGGCGCGCCCGGTCGACAAACAGCAGCCACCCCAGCCAGCCAACCACTGGCGGCAACAGCCATGCCATGATTCCCAGGATGGTGAAGAGGATGTCGGCAAACCAGGCACCGAAGACACCGCCTGAATTGTGATATTGAGTGACCGGTGCCGCAAAATTCCATGCCGGATCATTGAGGCTGAAAGTATAGAGTGATGCCCACAGATAGAGCGTTACGGCAACGCTGAGAAAAAGCGCCCCCTCTCTCATGCCACGACCTGTTCGGCTGGCCGGGTTATGCTCTTCCTGTCTCTTCGTACGCGCCAACTGCTTTTCCCTCGGCTTTAGAAAAACGAAGAATTTTACCGGAATCGGCCTGAACACTGAACCATTTGTGCTGTTAGAGCGTATTTACACCATTCGCAATTTATTTGACGAGACTGAGATTGTCGCCGAGACTGTATAGATCCATCTGCAAGCCGCCCGATAGTACGACTCACCGAAGTTGCATGAACCATCCGATACATACACAACCACGCCTTGTTGCACCTGTGCTGACCCTCCTCCTTGCGCTTGTCGCTCTGCCACCATCCTTGAGCGGGGAAGAGAGCAACAGACAGGATCGGCCTCATCTGATCGGTGTGGTGACACAACTGCAAGGTACCGTTCTTGTTTCAACGACAAGTACTGACCGTGAACTCTCAACTGGGGATCAGATTTTCGAGGGTGACCGACTACACTCGAAACCGGATACCCGGATCACCCTGCAGATGATTGATGATGCACTGATTACTGCCGGCTCACTCTCCCAGGTCGAGTTCAGGCAGTATCGTTACGATGGCGAAGCAGGGTCCGGCCTGGCCAGCACTTACATTTCATCAGGCGCTTTCAAGGTAGACACGGGACGCATCGCCGACCTGGCTGGACACCCCTTTACGATCAAAACCCCCTTGGCAGTAATTGGTGTGCGAGGGACGGGCTTTTGGGGAGGCTCACTGGATCATGGTGAATCGCTCGAGTTTGCCCTGCTGTCAGGGAAGGCAATCTATGTAGAAAACAGTGCCGGACGGACTGTAATCGATCAACCCGGCTACGGAACACGGGTCTACTCACCCCGGATTGCTCCATCGCCACCAGAGCGGTGGCCCTCGGAAAAGATGGGTCAAGCTGTAGAAACTGTTCTATTCAAGCAGCCTTGAGCTGGAAAGTGGCACCCCGAAGTACAGGCAGAATATTCCGGGATTTTGGAGCGTAAAAAGTGTGCTGATACTTTTTTCTTGACACACCGACAACCTGACCTAAGATCAGAATGAGCCTCATCCACGACGCTTCAGTGTACAAATCAAAGGCAGCCAGGCACACACGAACGGACTTGTTGGATGGGGTTCCGCTTTTTCCGGCACAGCGATTCAGATCGTAACTATTCACCAGTACCCGTAATTGATTCAGATTGCTCCTGAAATTCGTCAGTGACCGCCTAAAGGCATTGCTGCGCTTCAAGGCAGGAAATGGCGGATTTCAGGGGTGAGCTGAACAGTTACTTCAGATCATGGTCTTGAGCGCTGGATAGACCACTTCCCCCTGATCAATATTGATCGCCTCAGTCAGCACTGACATCTCTCTCCATTTGTCTTGAGATAATTTGATCACCCAGGGAAGAATGGCTGCTGAAAGTGCCTGAGAAGCCGTCCTTGGTACAGCGCCAGGCATGTTGGTGACCCCAAAATGGGTGACGCCGTCTACGGTATAGGTTGGAGATTGATAGGTCGTTGGCCGAATGGTTTCGATACAACCGCCCTGATCAACCGAGATGTCAATCACCACACTGCCTGCCCCCATCTGCGCGACCACCTTCTTGCTGACCAGCTTGGGGGCACGCGCGCCCTTGAGCAGTACCGCTCCAATCAACAGGTCCGCTCCGGCTGCATGATCGGAGATCGTGGCCCCGGATGACAACACCCCCTCAATGCCCGGATAACGCTGTTTCAATATTTCGATTCGCCTCTCTGTCCGCTCAAGCAGTGTGACTTCCGCACCAATACCGGATGCAACAGAGAGTGCCGCCTCTCCTGCCACGCCACCCCCCAGTATCACTACCCGCCCAGGCTCAACACCATCAACCCCTCCCAGCAATAACCCCTTTCCTCCTTGTGGCTGATGCAGAAGCCGGGTTCCAATCTGTACAGACAGTTTTCCGGCAATGGCGCTCATCGGTGCCAACAACGGTAGCCGGCCGTCCACTTCAACCGTCTCAAAGGCAATGGCCGTCAATCCAGTCTCTGCCAATAACGCCATCAACTCCAGGTCTGCTGCAAGGTGCAGATAACAGAAGAGCAGCTGCCCTCTCCTCAGCAACGGGATCTCACTGCGTTGGGGCTCCTTGACCTTAACAATCAGCTCTGCTCTCTGATACAGCGAAAACGCATCCGAGACCATTTCGGCGCCAGCATCATGATACTGGTGATCATCAAATCCACTCAGAAGCCCTGCCCCCTGTTGGATCAGTACATCACTACCCGCCGCCTTTAGCGATGATACCGCCTGTGGTGTCAGCGCTACCCGCCCTTCAAATGCGCGTACTTCAGATGGTACCCCAACCACCAGACCATTCATGTACAATCTCCGCTCAATTCTTTACACCGTATCAAGGAGCCTGACAAAAACAACTTGAACACCTTGCTTGTCTTTGACTTCGTCTTCTGTGTTGTGAAAGCGGTTACATACATTGAGTATGCGCCCACTTTCACGCCTTGAATACGAAACAAAATCCGGCGCAATCTGTCCAACCTGTTTTTGCCAGGCTCCTGACCACCTTATGGAGTTTATCATGAGTGATGTTAAGCACTGCCCTCTTCTGATTCTCGGCTCTGGTCCCGCCGGATATACCGCTGCGATCTATGCCGCGCGCGCCAACCTGAAACCGGTCCTGATTACCGGGATGCAGCAGGGCGGACAACTCACAACCACAACGGACGTCGATAACTGGCCGGGTGAGCCTGAGGGTGTTCAAGGCCCTGAACTGATGGATCGCATGTTGAAGCAGGCGGAGCGCTTTGAAACCGAGGTCATCTTCGACATGATTCAAAGTATAGATACGAGCCAGCGCCCCTTCCAGCTCAAAGGCGATATGGGTGCCTACAGCTGTGATGCACTGATCGTCTGCACGGGTGCCTCCGCAATGTATCTGGGACTGGAATCTGAACAGGCCTTCATGGGCAAGGGAGTCTCCGGTTGTGCAACCTGCGATGGCTTTTTCTACAAGGGGCAGGAGGTCTGTGTGATCGGAGGCGGAAATACCGCTGTAGAGGAAGCGATCTATCTCTCCAACATTGCCAACCATGTCACGGTGATTCACCGACGTGACAGCTTTCGCTGTGAAAAGATTCTCTCTGACAAGATCATGGCGATGGCTGCGGCCGAAGATGGCAACATCGACATCGAATGGAACAGTCAACTGGATGAGGTGTTGGGAGACGATAGCGGAGTAACCGGCGTACGTATTCGTCATAACGATGGCTCGACCAAGGAGATGAAATTGAGCGGTGTCTTCATTGCCATCGGACACAAGCCCAATACCGATATGTTCGAAGGCCAGGTCGAGATGGAGCACGGTTACATCAAGGTTCGCAACGGCAACCCTCACTACGCAACCGGAACCAATGTGCCCGGTATCTTTGCGGCAGGCGACTGTGCCGACCCGGTCTATCGCCAGGCAGTGACCTCTGCCGGTAGTGGTTGTATGGCGGCACTGGATGCCGAGCACTATCTGGAAGGTCTGGAATAGACGACAATAGAGACACTCGATATCAAGGGGCCGTTCTGGCTGGATGATGACCCGGCGGCCCCCTTTCCTCCCAGCCACTTTGCACTAGGCGAGCCCAATGGCTTGCTTGCTGCAGGTGGCGACCTCTCGCCCCAACGCCTGCTGAATGCCTACTCTCACGGGATTTTTCCCTGGTACAGTGAGGGAGAACCCATTCTCTGGTGGTCCCCTGATCCACGGGCCGTACTGTTTCCGGATGAGCTGCATGTACCACGCAGCCTGAAAAAGAGACTGCGCCAGCAACCCTACCGGGTCACCATGAATCACGCATTCCCTGATGTGATCAGCGCATGCGCGGCGCCACGAAAGGACCCGCAGCAAAATGGCACCTGGATCACCGATGAAATGAGTGAGGCCTATATCCGGCTCCACGAACTGGGATATGCGCTATCGGTCGAGTGTTGGCAAGACGATGAACTGGTTGGAGGGCTTTATGGAGTCACCATCGGAAAACTGTTCTGTGGTGAATCCATGTTCAGCCGAAGTGGTGATGCCTCCAAGATTGCACTGGTCACTCTGATCAACGACTTCAAGCATCAAGAGATCGGGATGATCGACATTCAGATGATGACCGACCACCTACGCCGCCTGGGAGCACGGGAGATCTCCCGTAATGAATATCAGCAGCGCTTACCTCAGCTGATCCGGGATGAATGACCGCTGGTTTTATAGCACATTCTCTTCACAATACCCTGCTCGAATCAGAATATCATGAAGGTGGCTCAATGCCCCCATCTGGATCTGTCGAACCCGTTCACGGGTCACCCCCAATACCTCACCCAATGCATCCAGCGTCATCTCCTCCTGATCGAGTAGCCCGAAACGGTGTACCACTACCTTTCGTTCCCGCTCCTTCAGCCCATCCAACCACTCACTGAGATGGTTATAGATCTCCTCCTGCAACAGTCTCTCATCCTGAGCAGCCAGCGACTCATCTTCGATCACTTCACCGATGGTCTGATTCGAACCCTTGGCAATCGGTGTCTCAATCGAAGTCGTTGGCTCACTGAAGGTAATCATCTGATCGACACTCTCTTCAGAACGGTCAAGATAGTCCGCAACCTCTGCAACGGAAGGTTCGTGGTTGCTACTCTGTGCCAGCTCGCGTGAGGCACGCAGATAGCCGCGCATCTCGCGCAGGATATGGATCGGCAGGCGCACCGTACGCCCCTGACTCATCACTGCCCGGTCGACACTCTGTCGAATCCACCAGGTTGCATAGGTTGAGAAACGGAATCCCCGATCAGGATCAAATTTCTCAACTGCACGCATCAGACCAAGATTCCCCTCTTCGACCAGATCCATCAGTGAGACACCATGATTCTGGTATCGACGGGCGATACTGACTACCAGACGCAGGTTGGACTCAACCAACCGGTTACGTGCATCAATATCCCCCTTCTGAACCTTGCGTGCCCACTGCTGCTCCTCTTCAGCATTCAGCAGTGGGTAGTCCCGGATCTCCTGCATGTAGAGGTGCATCGCATCACGCTCGCTCCCATGCAGTTTTCCAGCAGTGTACTCTTCCTCTTCCGTTGCCATTACGTAACTTAATTCACCAAGCCCGTAACTGATTCAAGTTACGCCACTATTTTTCAAGATATAGCATTGGGTTCACCGGTTTGCCGCCCTTCCTTACCTCAAAATGCAGCTTGACTCGATCTGTCCCACTACTCCCCATCTTTGCAATCTGTTGTCCCGCCTTGACCAGATCCCCCTCTGTTACCTGCAACTCGCTATTGTGTGCATAGGCGGTCAACAGGTTACCATCATGGCTGATGATCAACAACTTGCCATATCGCACCAGACCGGTACCACTATACACCACCTTGCCATCTCCGGCAGCACGAACCGGGTCCCCTTTTTTGCCACTGAACTCCATCCCGGTTACCCCCTTCTTGCTGGAGAAACGTTTCACGACCGTACCACCGGCAGGTCGCTTCAAGCGGCTTATCCCCCCTTTGGAAGCACGATCACGAGTTGCCGTTCTCGGCTGACGGGCTGCCTTGGCCATCTTTGTGGCATGGCCTGCCTTTGCAGGTGCCGCCAGACGAAGTCGTTGGCCAACCTGGATGGTATAAGGTGGACTCAATCGATTCCATTGTGCCAACTGATGGAGCTGAACTCCACAGCGTGCAGCGATCTCACCGAGACTATCGCCACGCATCACTGTATAGAATGTTCCATCACACTTCCTGATGACCGGTGTCCGCTGTTTTGCTGGTGGACGAAGCCGTAGCACCTGCCCCCGATGGATCACATACGGGGCTGAAATATGGTTCCATCCGGCAACATCAAGATGGTCCAGATCAAACTCCATTGCAATCATGTAGAGGCTGTCACCAGACCGTACCGTATAACGCTCGGGAACCTCATAGGCTCGTTGGGTATAGTTATCGATCGGCACCGCCACGTTGCGGGGGCCACCGCACCCCGTCAACACCATGATGAGCACATACAGGCAAAATGTACACAACCAACGTGAGTTCATCGCAACAGAATATAGGCCAGCAATCCCAGAACCACGGCAATCCAGCCGATACGGTTCATCCAGCGGTGCTCCATCTGGAGGAAACGCTCTCCACCCCATATCACAAAGGCGGCCACCAGATAGAATCGGGCTCCACGCCCAATCAGCGAGGCGATCACAAACAGTGGTAGCGACATCGCCATGGCACCAGCACTGATGGTGAAGAGTTTGTAGGGTATCGGTGAAAACCCGGCCAGAAAGATAATCCATATTCCGTACTGGTCAAACTGGGCACGTGCATGGTCGAAGGCTGGTTGCAGCCCCCACTCTTCAATCAGTGGAGACACAAGCTCCATACCATACATGCCGACCAGATAGCCGAAGATACCACCAATAACCGAGGCCACGGTCACCAACATGGCATAACGCCATCCCCTGTCGGGGTGAGCCAATGTCATGGGTGCCAACAGCACATCAGGAGGGATCGGAAAGAAGCTGGATTCAGCAAAACTGAGGCTGGCCAACACCGGCTCTGCATGTGGCTTGTCTGCCCACGCCGCCACCCAGCGGTTCATTCTACGTAGCCACTCCATCATCTTGTTGCCCCTCTTTTCATCGGCACGAACTTAACGGCACCAAGATCACTCTGCTCGATCCCCTCTTCTGTCCGAATGAGCTCAATCAGCCGCTGCACTTCACCCTCATCACCAACCGGCAGGACCATTCTCCCTCCCATTTCAAGTTGCTCAAAAAGACGCTTGGGGACCCCGGCCGGAGCCGCAGTCACGATAATTGCATCAAATGGTGCCCGCTCTTCCCAGCCCAGGTGTCCATCATCCAGCTTCATCTCAATATTGAGCATCCCCATCTCGGCAAAGCGTTCACGCGCCTGATGAGTCAATGCGGTAATCCGTTCCACGGTGTAAACCTCCGGGATCAATTTTGCCAGCACCGCCGTCTGATAGCCTGAACCGGTACCGATCTCCAAAACCCGTTGCGGTCTGTTGTCTCCCCGCAGCAGCGCCTCCGTCATCAATGCAACAATATAGGGCTGCGAGATGGTCTGCTCATGGCCGATCGGCAGCGCAGTATCCTCATACGCCCTTGCCCGGAGGGCCTCATCCATAAAGTGGTGACGCGGGACGTCACGAATGGCACTCAATACATCCTGATTCCGTATCCCCTTTTCACGCAACAGGGAGATGAGCCGATCACGCGCTCTTGCGCCAATGAAGCCGACCTCCACACTCATCGGAGCCACCGCTCCATCTCGGATAACAGTGAGTGACGGGTCAGGTCGGTATGGATCGGTGTGACTGAAACCCACCCCTGTTCGACGGCATCGAAATCTGTTCCAGGCTCGCCATCGTCAGCATCACCCGCAGGCCCAACCCAGTAGATATCCTTGCCACGAGGGTCCTGTGTCTGGACTACAGGCTCTGAGCGGTGGCGTTTCCCCAACCGTGTAACCTTCAGCCCCTTGATCTCGGACCAGGGAAGATCAGGCACATTGATATTGAGAATCGTGTCCGGCTCCAGTGGATGATCGCCCAACCGCTCCAGAATCCGCTCAACTGCAATCGCTCCACTCTCGAAGTGGTGACACTGGTGACCAGCACAGGCGAGTGAGACCGCAATGGCCGGTCTACCCAGATGTCGCCCCTCCATCGCTGCAGCTACCGTACCCGAGTAGAGTACATCATCTGCCATGTTGGCACCGGCATTGATCCCGGATATCACCATCTCGGGCTCTTCATCAAGCAGCCCGGTCAACGCCAGGTGCACGCAATCGGTCGGCGTGCCATCCACGGCATAGTCACCATTCTCCTGAGGAAAGAGGTGGAGTGGATGGTCCAGTGTCAACGAGTTGCTGGCACCACTACGGTTACGGTCCGGAGCAACGACGGTAACATCCGCCAACCGCTGCAGCCGATCTCTGAGTGTCTGTAGTCCGGGCGCAAAAACACCATCATCGTTACTCAAAAGAATTTTCATCAAACAAAGCCATCTATCAGCACGTTCATGTAGCTGTCTGGATTCCCCTATAACTCATTGCAGAACATTTCAACACAGAACAGATAAAGTGTGAGGTTACACTCGCAAACAACCATCCTGAACCAAATTCATGAGATCACACTACGCCGAATAGAAGGGTTCAGGAGTGGGCTGAACAGCGATAAATTCTACAAGAAAAAAGGGGCCACCGCTGGCCCCTTTTTTCCCGGAAAAACAGTGTCGTTCCGCCTTCTACCCTTCCTCTTCCAGCACAGCCTTCATGCTAAGACGGATTCTGCCCTGACGATCCACTTCAAGTACCTTGACCCGAACCTGATCACCCTCACTCAGCTTGTCACTCACTTTCTCCACCCGCTCCGCAGAGATCTGGGAGATGTGGACCAGACCATCCTTGCCGGGAAGAATATTGACAAATGCACCGAAGTCCATCAGCTTGACTACCTTGCCATCATAGATCTTGTCCACCTCGACATCAGCAACAATGTCATCAATCCTGCGTTTGGCCTCTTTCGCTGCCTCACCATCGGTTGCGGCAATCTTCACACTGCCATCATCATCCAGATCAATCTTGACACCGGTCTCCTCCTGAATGGCACGAATGACCACACCACCCTTGCCAATCACATCACGAATCTTGTCCGGATCGATCTTCATGGTGAGATAGCGTGGTGCAAACTCCGAAACCTCTTCCCGCGGTGTAGAGATAGCGGTATTCATCTGTTGCAGGATGTGAAGTCTGGCTTCGCGTGCCTGCTCCAGTGCGATTTCCATGATTTCACGGGTAATCCCGGTAATCTTGATATCCATCTGCAATGCAGTCACACCCTCGGTGGTACCCGCAACCTTGAAGTCCATATCACCCAGGTGATCCTCATCACCCAGGATGTCCGTCAATACTGCAAACTGCTCTCCCTCCTTGATCAAACCCATTGCAATACCGGCAACCGGGGCTTTCAGCGGTACACCTGCATCCATCATCGACAGACTGCTGCCACAGACAGAAGCCATCGAGCTGGAGCCATTGGACTCGGTAATCTCGGAGACCACGCGCATGGTATAGGGGAACTCTTCCAACGACGGGACAACGGCTTGCACCCCCCGTTTGGCCAGTTTTCCATGACCCACTTCACGGCGCCCGGGGCTGCCCACACGACCGGTTTCACCAACCGAAAATGGAGGAAAGTTATATTGCAGCATGAAAGGGTCCTTGAAGCTGCCCTCCAGTGCATCAATGATCTGTGCATCACGGTCGGTACCCAGTGTAGTGACTACCATTGCCTGGGTCTCTCCACGGGTGAAGAGTGCAGAACCGTGAACACGTGGCAGAATTCCAGTCTTTACAAAAATAGGGCGGACCGTCTTGGTGTCACGACCATCAATACGGGGGTGTCCATCGATAATACGACCACGTACAACCTTTTTCTCCAGCTTGGAAACGGCAGCCTTGACGGTGTCGCCGTCCCACTCTCCATCCTCGGTAACCAATTCGTCGACAATCTGACTACGCACCTCGTCCATGCGTCCGTAGCGCTCCATCTTGTCGGCAATCTGATAGACATCGGTAACCGCATCTTCGCCCGCCTTGGCCACCGCCTCGGTCAATGCTGTATCTTCCGCTGCAGGCTCCCACTCCCACTGTTTGACTTCAAGCTCGGCACACATTTCATTGATTGCCCCGATCACGGTCTGCATCTGCTCATGGCCAAACAGCACGGCACCCAACATCACCTCTTCCGAAAGGATGTTGGCTTCGGACTCCACCATCAGCACTGCATCCGCAGTACCAGCCACGGTCAGTTCGAGATCAGACTCTTCCTTGGCACTCAGGGGAGGGTTCAACAGATATTCACCATCACGATAGCCAACCCGTGCGGCACCAATCGGTCCCTGAAACGGAACTCCAGACAGTGCCAACGCAGCAGAGGTTCCGATCATCGCCGGAATCTCGGTATCGGTATCCCGATCAGAGGCCATCACGGTGGCGATCACCTGTACCTCATTCATGAACCCTTTCGGGAAGAGTGGGCGGATTGGGCGGTCGATCAACCTTGAGGTCAGCGTCTCTTTCTCCGTGGGACGTCCCTCTCTGCGGAAGAATCCTCCCGGAATGACCCCTGCCGCATAGAACTTCTCCTGATAGTTGACTGTCAGTGGGAAAAAGTCACGCCCCTCCCGAGCCTCTTTCTCCGCAACCACGGTAACCAGCAGGACGGTATCTCCCATGCTGACCTTGACTGCACCTGATGCCTGGCGGGCAATTTCCCCGGTCTCCAGTGTGACCGTCTGATTTCCATATTCGAAACGCTTGATAATTGGTTCCACTTTTATTTTTCCCTGACAGTAAGCAACCCAGGACTTTTTCCTGAATCGATAACAATGATGATAAATCGGATGTAACTATTTACCGGTACCTGTAACTGATTCAGATTGCCTCTAAACTCCACCAGCCCAAGGCAGAAAATGTAAATGTATCCCAAGATGACCACGAGCACTGCCCGTAGTGTTATCGGTATACATGACCATTTTCGAACGCAGAGATGGTAGATTTCAGAGGTGAGCTGAACCGTTACAATCGGATTTTATGATTAACGACGCAGACCGAGCTCGGCAATCAGCTGAGAGTAACGACTCCCATCCTCCCGCTTCAGATAATCGAGTAGTTTGCGACGCTGGTTCACCATCTTCAACAGTCCCTGGCGGGAGTGGTGATCCTTCTTGTGTTCCTTAAAGTGGCCCGTCAGATCCTGAATACGGGCCGTCAACAGTGCAACCTGAACCTCGGGAGACCCGGTATCATTGTCACTACGCTGATATTTCTCAACAATCTCTCTTTTCTGTTCTGTAGATACAGACATCTTCTTACTCCAAAATCATTACTGCGCTCACGCAGTCTATATTCCCAAATCTGTGGGGGCGCCTATTCTATCGAATCGTGACAACCTACCACAACCTATTGTCTGAAAGACAACTCCAAACGTAACTCTTCAGAAGCAACTGCTTCGCTTCGCCTCGAATGGTCACAGGCTGGTAATCAGTTACAAATACTGATGGATCGTTATCTCCAAACTACAAAAAGCCTCTTTAGGATGAAGCCTTGGGCAACTGCCGCAAAAAAGGTGTCATTTCTTTTTCCAGAAGCTGCCTTACAACACGATGGCTTATTGTGCCACCAATCTGCGAGGGGCGACCCGACCATCCTGATCGATCTCGCCCACCCCCAAAAACCGTTCACTCATATCATATATACGTACCCAACCCTCCACCGGTGCAGCGGAACTCTGTACCGGCTGCCCCTGGCGCAGGTAGTAGCTACTATCCTGGTCCAATATTACCGTTTCATACTCGGCAACTGCACTATCCAACGGCAGTAGCAGCGCATCCAACCCCTCCCTTCTCTGCTCTTGATGAATCGTCTCAAGCTGATCCATGGTATATAGATCCTGCTCATGGTAAGGGCCAAGCGCAGTTCTGCGCAACGCACTGACATGTGCACCACACCCCAGCACCTCTCCGATATCCTCAACCAGCGTACGAACATAGGTCCCTTTTGAGCAGTGAACACGAATGACCAGCTTGTGCTGCTGATCATCATAGGTCACGAGTTCCATACCATAGACCGTGATCTCCCGTGGCTCTCGCTCCACTTCAATACCTTGATGAGCAAGCTTGTAGAGCGGCTGTCCGTTAACCTTGATTGCAGAATGCATCGGCGGAATCTGCTCAATATCACCTTCGAACTGTGCCAACGCAGCCTCGATCTGTTCTTCTGTCAGCACTCCAACCGGACGCTCACTGACAATCTCCCCTTCGCTGTCTCCAGAACGGGTGACCACACCTAGCTGGCACTCGGCCAGATAGCTCTTGTCCGCATTCAGCAGAAATCCGGAAAACTTGGTGGCATCACCGAAGCAGACCGGCAAAATCCCAGTGGCAATCGGATCAAGACTACCGGTATGGCCCGCCTTGTTGGCAAAAAAGAGAGATTTGACCCGCTGCAGAGCCCCGTTTGAAGTCACACCATGTGGTTTATCCAGCAGCAGTATACCAGAGAGGTTACGTCCTTTACGCCTTCTGCTAGCCATGGTTACCCTCTTCCTGATGCTTTGACCGATCTTCGGCCACGACCTCATCAATGAGCTGTTCCATATAACTGCCTCGCTCGATCGACTCGTCATGCTTGAAGTGAAGCTCGGGTACAACCCTCATTTTCAGCTGTTTTCCCAACCGCATACGCAGAAACCCTGCAGAGTGCTCCAGTGCCTGATGAGCGGCATCCAGCTCACCTGCTCCACTCAACAGGGTAAAGTAGATGGTCGCATGTGAAAAATCAGCAGGCACCTTGACTGCCGTTACCGTGACCCACTGCAGGCGCGGATCACGCAACTCACGCTGGATGAGCATTCCTACAGCTCTCTTGATCTGCTCACCAACACGACGAGTACGGTCACTCGATTCCACGATCGTCTCCGCTTCAAAGTGACCGCGAAACCTCGATCCGCTCGAAGACCTCAATCTGATCCCCTTCGCGAACGTCGTTATAGTTCTTCACACCAATACCACACTCGGTTCCTGAACGAACCTCATTCACATCATCCTTGAAGCGCCGCAGTGACTCCAGCTCACCCTCATAGATCACCACATTGTCACGCAATACACGAATCGGATTGTTACGCTTGACCACTCCTTCAGAGACCATACAGCCCGCGATAGCACCGAATTTGGGTGAACGGAATACATCACGCACTTCAGCCAAGCCGATGATCTCTTCCTTGAGTTCAGGCGCAAGCATCCCTTCCATCGCACGTTTGACCTCTTCAATCGCATCATAGATCACACTGTAGTAGTGCAGGTCGATCTCTTCAGACTCAATCAGCTTTTTGGCTGAAGCATCGGCGCGGACATTGAAGCCGATCACCACTGCATTGGATGCAATTGCCAGGTTGGCATCCGATTCGTTGATCCCTCCCACGCCTGATGACACCACGTTGACCTTCACCTCTTCGGTACCCAGCTTGAGCAATGCATCCCGCAGTGCCTCTGCAGAGCCATGCACATCGGCCTTGATCAGAATATTGACCGAGTGAACGTCACCATCCTGCATCTGCTCGAACATTCGATCCAGACTCGCCTGCTTCTGCTGGGCAAGACGGACATCGCGATATTTGCCTTGGCGGAAGTTGGCCACTTCACGTGCCTTGCGCTCATTCGGTACCACAATCGCCTCTTCTCCGGCCTCTGGCACACCAGACAGCCCCAGGATCTCTACCGGGGTGGATGGCCCAGCCACATCAAGCTGTTCTCCATACTCATTGATCATTGCTCGCACACGACCATATTCACGTCCTGCCAGCAGAATATCTCCCTTGTGCAGCGTACCGCTCTGTACCATGACGGTAGCCACTGCACCACGCCCACGATCCACTCGTGACTCCACTACATTTCCTTTTGCAGGCGCCTTGACCGCAGCAGTCAGTTCCAGCACCTCTGCCTGAAGCAATACAGCATCCAGCAACTCATCCACACCTTCACCGGTATGAGCCGAGACATTCGCAAACATGACGTCTCCACCCCACTCTTCCGGAACCACCTCTCTATTGGAGAGCTCATTCTTGACCCGGTCCGGGTCAGACTCCGGCTTGTCAATCTTGTTGACTGCAACCACCAGCGGCACCTCGGCCGCCTTGGCATGCTGAATCGCCTCTTCCGTCTGAGGCATCACACCATCATCTGCTGCCACCACCAGAATGACGATATCGGTTACCTTGGCACCACGCGCCCGCATCGCAGTAAAGGCGGCATGTCCAGGCGTATCCAGAAAGGCAATATCCCCTTTCTCGGTTGAGACTCGATACGCACCGATATGCTGGGTGATTCCGCCTGCCTCACCCTGGGTGACCTGGGTCTTGCGGATATAGTCCAGCAGAGAGGTCTTTCCATGGTCAACGTGCCCCATAATGGTCACTACAGGGGCTCGCTGCTCACCATCCCCCCCTTCCGAATCGGAGGCCATCAGCTCTTCTTCAATCGCATTCTCATTCATCAGAACGGCCTTATGGCCCATCTCTTCAACCAGCAGTGCTGCGGTATCCTGATCAATCATCTGATTGATGGTCGCCATGGTGCCCAGATTCATCATTACCTTGATCAGCTCGGCGGCCTTGGTGGACATCTTCTGTGCCAGGTCACCAATGGTAATGGTTTCCGGAATCTGTACTTCCAGAATCACAGGTGCAGTCGGCTTGGTAAAGCCATGTTCCGTCTCAATCTCAAACTTGGCCTTCTTTGAGCTCTTTTTCGCCTGTTTACGGGCAGACTTCCCTGCTGCAACATGAAGCTCCTTACGCCCATAGCGCGTTGCCTGCTTTTCGTCCTTGCCCTTGCGCCGCCCGCCACGCTCATCATCACGCTGCTTCTTGGATGCGGCCTTTTCGGCAACCTGGCGAGCCTGCTGATCGAGGATACGTTTCTCTTCCTCTTCCTTGGCCTTGCGCTCCTGCTCTTCCTGCTTGAGCCGTTCAGCCTCGGCCTTGGCTCGTTCGGCCTCCTCTCGAGCCCGCTCTTCCTCTTCCCTCTTCTTCAACTGATGTTGACGACGCTGCTCGGCCTGCTCCATCAACAACCGCTCTTCCTCAGCCCTGCGTTCACGCTCTACGCGTTGTCGCTCCTCATCCACCTTGGCCTGCTTCGTCTGCTGCTGCAATGTCACCGGGTCGATCGGTTTGTTGATTGTCCGTTTCTTGCGTACTTCGACATTGACACTCTTGCCTCCCGATGAACGGGTGGCTCCTCCCACTTTCAGTGTCGACTTTCTTTTGAGTGTTACCTTGCCTTTCGGTGACTCCGTTGATGAACCAGTACCGTGCGATTCACGCAGAAAGCTCAGGAGTTTCATCTTTTCCTGCTCGGTGATCTCATCCTCAATACTGCTCTTGGCAACACCTGCATTGGAGAGCTGCTCCAGCAAACGGTCCGCCGGAATCTTTACCACCTCTGCAAACTGTTCAATGGTTACCTGTGACATGATGCTCTCTCCGTTCCAATTCCATATTACGCCTGTTGGTCGGTAGCCGACTGCTCCTCAGCAAACCATGGCTCCCGTGCCTTCATAATCAGCGCTGATGCCTGCTCTTCGGTCAGTTCAAGCCCATCAATTTCCATCAACTCGTCAACCGCCTGTTCTGCCAGATCCTCTGCTGAAACCACTCCTGCAGCAGCCATTTTGTAGGCCAGACTCTCTTCCATTCCCTCCAGTTCCAACAGATCCTGTTCAGGCAGTCGAGCCTCCAGCGCCTCTTCCTGCGAGATCGCCTTGGTCAGCAGGTAGTCGCGTGCACGATTTCTCAGCTCTGTAACGATCTCCTGGTCAAACTCTTCGATGGCAAGCATTTCAGACTCTTCCACGTAGGCAATCTCTTCAACACTACTGAACCCCTCCTGTACCAGAATCAGAGAGACATCCTCATCCACATCAAGCTGTTCCATCAACTTGGTCTGGATCTCCGCAGCCTCGGACTCCACCTTGGCATCGAACTCCTCTTCGCTCATCACATTCAGCGTCCAGCCGGTCAGCTCACTGGCCAAACGGATGTTCTGTCCACCACGACCAATCGCCTGGGAGAGGTTATCCTCCTCAACCGCAATATCCATCGCATGACGGTCTTCATCCACCACAACGGATACGACCTCGGCAGGTGACATTGCATTGATCACAAACTGGGCGGGATTGTCATCCCACGGGACAATATCAACCCGTTCACCCGCCAGTTCATTGGAGACGGCTTGTACACGGGAGCCACGAATACCGACGCAGGCGCCCACCGGATCAATGCGACGGTCGAGGCTCTGCACTGCAATCTTTGCACGTGATCCCGGATCACGTGCAGCCCCTTTTAATTCAATCAGACCATCACTGATCTCGGGCACCTCAAGGGTGAAGAGCTGAATCAATACATCGGGAGCAATACGACTCATGATGAGCTGTGGTCCTCTCTGCTCGCTCTGGATATCCATCAGGCTGCCACGTACACGGTCCCCCGGGCGGATCGGATCACGTGGAATCTGCTGGCTTTTGGGGATCACTGCCTCTGCATTGCTGCCCAGATCAATGATGACATTCCCACGGTCCACCCGCTTGACTATTCCACCAAGCAGCGTGCCCACCTTGTCACGGTACTCGGCGGCCACCTTCTCACGTTCTGCCTCCCGTACCTTCTGGAAGATGACCTGTTTTGCGGCCTGCGCAGCGATACGCCCAAATGCGACCGATTCGATCGGCTTTTCGATGTATTCGCCCGGCTTGATCTCAGAGTCGATATCCACAGCATCAATCAACCAGAGCTGTGCATCCGGAAACTCCATTGTGATTCCAGGTTCGTCCCCATCCAGTACTTCCCAAGTCTGGAAAGTCTCATACTCCCCTGTCGAGCGATCAATGGAGACCCGTACTCCAATATCCTCGGTATATCTTTTCTTGGTTGCCATCTCCAGGGCCGACTCCAGTGCCTGAAAGATCACTTCTCTGCTGACATCCTTCTCGTTGGATACCACTTCAACTACTTGCAGAATCTCTTTGCTCATCACACAATTCTCAACTTCTCACTCAATCAAACAGTGGTACAAGGTGCGCCTTTTCCACTTGTGTCAGGGGCAGACGAAACTGCTCCTCCTCGATCTCCAACATAACCTCGCCATCTTCAACCCCTAATAGCCTGCCCTCGAACCGACGGCGCCCATCAAGCGGGATGGACATCCGTATAAACACCTGGTTCCCGACGAACCGTTGGTAGTGCTCTTCTACAAAAAGAGGACGCTCCAGACCCGGAGATGAGATCTCCAGGTTATAGTGCCCGCTCAATGGATCTTCCACATCCATCACGGCACTGACCTGACGACTCACCTTTTCACAGTCATCCAGCGTAATCCCGACCTCCTGGTCGACATAGACCCGCAATAAAGAGTGCTTGCCCTGGGGTAGGTACTCAATACCAACCAACTCATACCCCAAGCCCTCCACAACAGGCGTGATCACTCGGTATAACTGGTCTCGAATGGAGGTCACTTTCCAATCTTCCTATACAATCAAACAGATGCAAAAAGGCCGATCTCATCAAAAAGATCGGCCTTTTTGTGAATGGGTTGCAGTCCATCCCTGAAATCAGGTCAACACCACATAACGGGCGCAGATTCTACAACCCGTAACCGGCTAATGCAATCCCTAGTCTTGTCCAATATGAAATGGCCCTGAAGCGAGGCCGTCATTCCAACGTGAA
>CAYFOR010000001.1:0-96275 GCA_964344785.1 uncultured Piscirickettsiaceae bacterium | reverse complement strand
CGTCATCAATAACCAATTGAATTTATTCGATTAAACGTTGGGACACCAGTGGTTTGTAGTATAAACTTCAGCATGGTTTGATTATTGAGTTGAAAGGGGATAAACAGATGAAACGAATGATGGTTGGTCTATTAACGGTTGGAATGCTGCTGTCTGGGTCGGTTGTCGGTGCGGAAGAGGAAAAGAAGGAAGCTGCTGCAGCCCCTGCCAAACAACAACGTCCCCAGATGCAGACTTTGGGGGTTGGTCAGACAAGCTGTAAGGCGATTGCCGAGCAGGTCGAAAAGAACCAGCAGGCGTCTGCACTGACCTATGGTAGCTGGGTGCATGGATATCTGAGTGCGATGAATCAGATTGCCTATGGTCAACGCCGTGGACAGCTCAATATTGATGCAAATCGCGCCTGGGGCTTGATGGCAGGCCACTGCAAGGCGAACCCTGCGGATTCTCTGATTGCAGGGGCGAACAAGCTGAGAGTGGCGATTCTCAGAGCCCAACAGCGTGCAGCGCAGAAGGCAGCGGCTGAAGCGAAGAAGTAGTAGGATTAGGCAACACCCACACACATCCCCCGTTTATCATCAACGGGGGGGGGAGAAAAGGTTACAGACGGCTTGTGTTTCTCTGCTGTGCCCGGCGAGACCGGGCCAGATAGAATCCGCTAAAGATGGACAGGGTTGTAACCAACGTACCGACCATAAACCAGTCACGCTCCTTGCGATCCCTCAAGGCGGCATTCTCCTGTTCAAGGACCTCCAGTTGCCGCCTCTGGGTACGTAACTGATTCTGCAGGTTGGTATTCTGCTGCTCCAGTTCCAGCGCGCTGGAACTGACATCGCGGATGGTGTCCACCTCCTGATAGGCCCGATGGATACTCTCCTTGAGTTTCTGCGTTTCTGCCTCCAGGATCTGTCGCTCTTGCTGCATACTGCTGACGGTACTCTTCAGTCGGTTGATTTCCAGTTCATATTGAACCTGTTTTTGTGCGGCACTACTGCTGCCGGGAGCGATAGGGGGCGTCTCTGAGAGATAGCGGGTCGGTATCCAGCCGGTGATTCCAGAGTCAGTGGTGATCTGGGTGAAGCCATTTTGTCTCTTTTCACCGATAGTGACCTTTTCACCGACCGGAAGCAGTTGGAGAATTTTCCGGTTGGTTGAATCAGCTTCGGCACGTAGTGGAATCGGTATACCGGCGACGAAACGCTCCGCTGCCTGAGCAGAGATGCTCAGCAGCGTTGCGGCAAGTAGCAGAGGTAACCTTCTCATCAGAGTGCCGCGATTTTCTCTCGCTGTTCAGAGAGCTGTTGCTGGCGGTTTTGAACCTCCTCCAGCTTTGTGCGCTCCTTGGCTACCACGGCTTCAGGGGCGCGCTCCACAAAGTTGGCATTATTGAGTTTGCCCTCCAGACGTTTGATCTCTCCTTCAGTCTTGCCCAACTCCTTATCCAAACGCTGCAGTTCAGCCTCCTTGTCGATCAGTCCCGCCATTGGAATCAGGATCTTCATGGCGCCAACCAGTGCAGTGGCAGATTCAGGTGCCTTGGCATCGGTGGCCAGCACCTCAACCGACTCTAGGCGAGCCAGTGTATTGAGGGTGGCCCGGTGGGTCTCCAGAAGTTGCTGGTCCGTATTCGAGGCGTCTTGAATCAGAATCGAGAGCGGCTTGCCCGGGGCGATATCCATCTCGCCGCGGATACTACGAATACCAAGGATAAAGGCCTTGACCCATTCCATCTCTTGTGTCGCTGCAGTGTTGAACTTGTGTTCATCTGCGATAGGAAAGGGCTCCAGCATGATGCTGCGGTGCTCTTCGATGGTCTTGCCGGCCAGTGGAGCGATCTTTTGCCAGATCTCCTCGGTCAGAAAAGGCATGATGGGGTGAGAGAGCCGTAGCAGCGTTTCCAGTACCCGTGCCAGAGTACGGCGGGTACCACGCAGCTCTGCCTCACTGCTCTGGTCACTATTCAATACAGGCTTGGAGAGCTCCAGATACCAGTCGCAGTATTCGTTCCAGGTGAACTCGTAGATGGCATTGGCTGCACGGTCCAACCGGTAGTCGTTGAAGGCACGATCCACCTCAGCCTCGGTCTCCTGCAGGCGACTGATGATCCAGCGGTCGGCGGTAGAGAAGACAAACTCCCCTCCGTCCTGTCCGCAGTCTTTCCCCTCTGTATTCATCAATACATAGCGGGCTGCATTCCAGATCTTGTTGCAGAAGTTGCGATAGCCCTCGGTACGGCCCAGGTCAAAGTTGATGTCACGTCCGGTGGAGGCAAGTGCCGCGAAGGTAAAGCGCAGGGCATCGGTGCCGTAGGAAGGGATACCATCGGGGAAGTCCTTGCGGGTCTGCTTCTCGATCTTCTCGCGCATCTGGGGCTGCATCAGCCCGGTGGCACGTTTGGCGACCAGCGCCTCCAGATCAATGCCGTCGATCAGATCAATCGGGTCGAGTACATTGCCCTTCGATTTGGACATCTTCTGCCCATGCGCATCGCGCACCAGACCATGGATATAGATCTCTCTGAAGGGGACATCATCCATGAACTTGAGTCCCATCATGATCATTCGGGCAACCCAGAAGAAGATGATGTCAAAGCCGGTGATCAGTACGCTGGTGGGGTAGAAGGTCTCCAGCCCCGGTGTCTTCTCCGGCCAGCCCAAGGTAGAGAAGGGCCAGAGTGCAGAGGAGAACCAGGTGTCGAGTACATCTTCATCTTGGTGCAGTGGCAGGTCGGCTGCGAGGTTGTACTTCTCGCGTGCGGCTGCTTCATCATTGGCGACATAGATATTGCCTTCATCGTCGTACCAGGCCGGGATGCGGTGGCCCCACCAGATCTGGCGACTGATGCACCAGTCCTCGATGTTGTTCATCCACTCGAAATAGGTTTTCTCCCAGTTCTGTGGAACGAATTTGATCTTGCCGCTCTTGACTACGTCAATGGCAGGCTCTGCCAGTGGCCCTGTCTTCACAAACCACTGGTCGGTAAGGAACGGTTCAATGACGGTGCCGGAGCGATCGCCACGGGGGACCATCAGCTTGTGCGGCTCTACCTTCTCCAGCAGCCCCAGTGTATCCAGGTCGGCAACGATCTGTTTGCGGGCATCGTAACGGTCCATGCCACGGTACTGCTCCGGCATCTCGTCGTTGATTCTGGCGTCGATGGTGAAGACATTGATCAGTGGCAGATCGTGACGTTTGCCCACCTCGTTATCGTTGAAGTCGTGTGCTGGTGTGATTTTGACGCAACCGGTCCCCTTTTCAGGATCGGCATGTTCATCGCCGACGATGGGGATGGTGCGGTCACAGAGAGGCAGTGCTACCTGTTTGCCGATCAGGTGGGCAAGTGTTGGGTGTTCCGGGTGAATGGCTACCGCAGTATCCCCGAGCATGGTCTCGGGGCGAGTGGTGGCGACGGTCAGATACTCTTCGGTGGGACTGCCCTGTCCATCGGCAATCGGGTAGTGGAGGTACCACATATGGCCGTTCTCCTCCTCGGAGATCACCTCCAGATCGGATACGGCGGTATGTAACACAGGGTCCCAGTTGACCAACCGCTTGCCACGGTAGATCAGCCCCTCGTCGTAGAGACGGACAAAGACCTCATGGACTGCATCGGAGAGTCCATCGTCCATGGTGAAACGTTCGCGGCTCCAGTCCAGTGATGAACCCATCCGCCGAAGCTGGCGAGTGATGGTACCACCGGAGTGTGCCTTCCAGTCCCACACCTTCTCGATAAAGGCATTACGCCCCAGATCATGGCGGGTCTTGCCATCGTGGTTCAATTGGCGCTCCACCACCATCTGGGTGGCGATACCGGCATGGTCGGTCCCGGCCTGCCACAGGGTGTTGTACCCCTTCATCCGGTGATAGCGGATCAGGGTATCCATCAGGGTATCCTGAAAGGCGTGCCCCATATGGAGGGTGCCGGTGACATTGGGAGGGGGAATCATGATGCAGTAGGGGGTCCCCTCACCGCTGGGGGCGAAGTGCCCCTGTGCTTCCCAGGTTTCGTACCAGTGCTGCTCTATCGCATGGGGGTCGTATCGCTTTTCCATCCGTGGTAACTGTATAGTGTTAGTGTTGTTGCAGAGCGGGGTATTCTACATCAGAGGCGGTGGGTGTTCAGTTCATAGCCGCGATCCCGGTAGAATTTATAGCGTTCGCGGCCTGCAATCTTGCTGTTGCCATCAATGATCTCGGCCAGCCGGTTGAAGCGGCTAAAGAAGAGGGGGACCTCGTGCGCCAGGTTGATGATGACCTCAACCTGTTGACGGGAGGGTGTCTCCACTCCAATCGATACCGGTGGAAAGGGCATGTCGGCCAGCTCCCTTTCCAATGCAGGATGGTCAATTTCATGGGGTATGAAACTCTCATCCCGAAATGACCAGAGCAGTTGGTCAACGGTCTCACTCTGTGCGGCGGTTTCGGTGTGGATATGGGTCATCAATTGCTGGCCATAGGCCTTTTCCGCAATGCGGCATGCCAGTCGCATTGCGGCATCGGGCTCGCTGTCTTCGGTGATGTAGAAGTCGATCCGGGTCATGATCAGATGGTTCTTACCATGAAGAGCATAAAGGGGCATGAGATATCATTATGTTTGTATAGCTTCATGTCCTTCATGGCGTAATCTTTTTATTTGCACTTGTTGATCAAATGTTGAACCAGTAAGGAAACCGGGCGCCCGGTGGCTCCCTTCTCTTTGCCTTGTTTCCAGGCGGTGCCGGCAATGTCGAGGTGGGCCCAGTGTTGCTCCTTGGTGAAGCGGGAGAGGAAGCAGCCCGCCGTGATGGTGCCCGCCTCCGGGCCACCAATGTTGCCCATATCAGCAAAGTTTGAATCAAGTTGTGGTTGATACTCATCCCACAACGGCAACCTCCAGGCGCGATCACCGCTCTGCTCACCGGCCTGCAGCAGGGCTGCTGCCAGGGTGTCATCATTGCTCAATAATCCGGCAGCATGACGGCCCAGTGCAACCACGCAGGCCCCGGTCAAAGTGGCGATGTCGATGATCTCTGCCGGTTTGAAGCGTTCGGCATAGGTCAGGGCATCACAGAGGATCAGTCTCCCTTCGGCGTCAGTATTGAGAATCTCGATGGTCTGTCCCGAGAGACTGGTGACCACATCACCAGGTTTCGTAGCCTTGCCACTGGGCAGGTTCTCAGTGGCCGGAATGATTCCAATCAGGTTGATCGGAAGCTGTAGCTGGTCAACCGCCTTCAACGCACCAAAGACCGATGCAGCACCGCACATGTCGAAGCGCATTTCGTCCATCTTGCCGCCTGGCTTGAGTGAGATACCGCCTGAGTCAAAGGTGACCCCCTTACCCACCAGTACGATGGGCGGCTGCTTTTTATCGGCCCCCTTGTATTCTGTGATGATCAGCTTGGCCGGTTGGTCACTGCCGTGGGCAACCGAGAGTAGTGCCCCCATGCCCAGCTTTTCCATATCCCGTTCACTGAGGACACGGGTTGTGAGCTTGGGTTGATTGCGGGCCATCTTTCGTGCCTCGGCAGCCAGATAGTCTGGCGTGCAGATATTGGCTGGCAGATCGCCCAAGGTACGTGCCAGTGAGACACCTGACGCAATGGCGCTGCCATCCTCGATCGCCTGCTTGATGCGATTGCTCTGTTTTCTGCCAGCCGTAGCGAAGGTGATCTTCTTGAGAGGTGGCTGTTCACTTTTCTTGCTTGGAGTGCCAGGGAACTGATAGTGGTAGAGAGTGGCCTCGATCGCTTCCAGGCTCAGACGACTCCAGCGGTAGCAGTGGTCAGGGTTCACATCTGCCACAATGGTGGCGTTGCGGCAGCCGCTCTCCTTTAGTGCACGGGTGACAGCGGCCATTGCCTTGTTGAGATCCTGGTCTGTGGTCGGTTGTTGTTCCCCAACGCCGAGTAGCAGAATTCGTTTGGCGTTGATTCCGGCTGGGTGATGTATCCACTGCAGTTCACCGGCCTTGCCACGATGATCCTTGCGGTCAATCAGCTGCTGAATCTGGTTTCCTGTTGCCTGGTCGAGTGTTTCTACAAGGGGGGAGAGTGGCTGGCCCTGAGTAATCGGGCAGACGATACAGTCACTTTTTGCGTTTTCCAGTGCGCTACTGACAACAGAAAAATCCATCGATCGGATACCTCACTTATCTATATCGGTCAAAAACGCTATTATACTCTTCGCACTTGAAATTTCCGATGTGTTGGCTACGCTCGCTCACTTCAGTCACATACCCTCTGAGGCGCTTTGTAGCTGATCTATGCTTCTGGGGGGGCATTCACCACCTTGCGGAAATTCCAACTGCTTTGTTTGAGTGTATTGATGAAAGGCAGTTGGTGTGCCTACATAACCGTAGAGAACCTGTACGATGAGATTGCTCAGTGCCTATCTTGGGCGAGAACTGATTTGGGGGGTTGGCCTGACCATGATGAGTCTGGTGGCGATCGCCTATTTTGTGACCTTTTCCGGTGAAATGGGCAACATCGGTCAGTTCGATTTCACCACCAACACAGCGCTGATCTACGTGTTGCTGAAGATGCCGAAGATTGTCCAGGAAATGTTTCCCATTGCGGTACTGATCGGTGGTCTGTTTGCCTTTGGCGGACTGGCCAGCACCAACGAGCTGACGATCATGCGTGCTACCGGGGTGCCCATGCTTGGACTGGTATGGCGGCTGCGCAAGATGGCTGTTTTTGTGCTGGTCGTTGCGGTGATCAATATGGAGTGGGTGGTCCCCTTTTCCGAAAAAAATGCGAGGGTGATCAAAGCGGTTGCGCTGCATGAGTCCGTGCTGGAGTTCAGTGGTAACGCATTCTGGTTGAGGGATGGTGACTATTTTGTTCGTATGGATAACGTTGAGGCGGATGGTACCGTGGTAGGTGTCCAGTGGATGAAGATACCAGAGCATGGCCGCCTTGAGGAGGTGAGCTTTGCCGAGAAGGCCTACCACTATAGCGGTGTTTGGAATATGGAGCAGGTGCGTATCAACCATATCCAGGAGAAGCAGGTGGACGTTGCATCGAAGCCAAAACTGCAACACAAATCGGAGATCTCGAAGGACTTTGTACGCCTCGCCTCGAGAAACCCGGAAGACCTCTCAACCCCTGATCTGTTGGCCTATAGCCGTTTTCTGGAGCGTAGCGGTCTTGACTCTAGTCGTTACTGGCACACCTTCTGGACACGCATCGCTGCACCATTCGGATTGGTGGTCATGCTGATCATGGCGATTCCGTTTTCCGTCAGTGGTGGCCGCTCACTGGCGGCCAGTCGGCGGGTGGTGATCGGCATCTTTATCGGCGTGGCTTATTATCTGATGAACAAGGTGTTGCTGAATACCGGAGAGATCTATCAGTTCAACCCTGTACTGACGGTGTTTGCCGTTCCGCTGCTTTTTTTGTCAACAGCGCTATTGCTGATTCGCCAACGTGGCCTGTAATTTCTGCGGGGCAGGTTTCTAGCTGGAGGCTGGTTTGAGCTGATCGGAACGTGGCCCCCGGCTGAAATACTCATCAGCGATATCGATATCCATGACAACTCCCTCTTCGCTGCAGTCACCGCAGATCATCTCCTGCTCATAATCATTCCAGCCGCGCAGTCCGGTACGTAGCGAGCTGACCTGTTTGTAGCCCATCAACTGCATGGTATAGGCGGCAAAGATGCTGCGGTTACCGGAACGACAGACCAGAACCACTTCACGCTCCCGTGCCTGAACAAGTTCAGGTACGGTCTCTTCGTAGTTCCACTCACAGGCGGTTTCGAGAATGCCGCGTGGCACATTGATGGAGTAGCGAATGTGCATTTCCGAGTACTCGTAGGGTTCACGCACATCCACGACCAGAATATTGTTGTTCTCGTCTTGCTCCAGTTTATCTGCCAGATCCCAAGGGAAAATCTCGCTAACCTTTGGGGTCATCTCTTTGACCAATTCAGTAAATAGTTTCATGATGCCTCTCGCTGTACTCTGGTAACTCCTCGCTCAACCGCAATCACTGCAGCCTCGACGCGGGAGTGAACATCCAGTTTTTTCAGAATCGATTTGACGTGCAGTTTTACGGTGCCATCGGAGATGTCGAGCTCACGCCCGATCACCTTGTTGCTTTGCCCTTCTGCCAGGTGAGAAAGAATCTGGTATTCACGTGGGGTCAACAGCTTCTGCAGGTCATCTCGCTGGTGTGTTTTCAGGATCTTTCCCTGGGCAACCCGGGCCAGCAAGGGGGTCATGGCGGGTGCCACAACGACTTCACCACTCAGTGCCCGCTCCAGTGATTGAATCAACTCTTCCGGCTCCATGTCTTTGAGTAGATAGCCTTGGGCTCCACCCTGCAGGGCTGCAACCAGGTCATGCTCCTCTTCGCTGGTTGTCAGCATAATGACTGGCAGGTCAGGATTTTGCGCCTTGAGTGCAGCCAGTACCTCCAGGCCATCCATCTCTGGCATTCTCAGATCAAGCAGCACGATATCCGGTTCCAGCTCCTGTGCGAGCTGTATACCAACCTCTCCGGTGCCGACTGCAGCGGCAAGCTGGATGTCGTGACCCTGCAACAGTACCCCGATACCGGTGCGGAACAGGGTATGGTCATCGATCAGCAGGACTTTCATGCGTTGCGTGGGTGATTTATAAAAGGTCGAAGATATCCTCTTCGCTCTGTTCCTTGACCGGTCCGGTAATGGAGATTCGCGTTCCTTCTCCCGGCTCGCTTTCGATCTCAAGTGTACCACCGATTGCCTCCATTCGCTGCTGCATTGCGGAGAGCCCGATGTGCTCACCTTCTATCGGCTGAATGGGCTGCTCGGTATCAAAGCCGATACCGTCATCCTCAATCAGTATCCAGAACAGCTGGGTCTGGATGCAGTCTACAAGAATCCGTACATTTTGTGCCTCGCTATGCTTGCGGATATTGACCAGTGACTCCTGTATGACACGCAACAGATGGCCTTCGGTTTCGGGGGGGAGCTGAATGGAGCTGCACTGTTTCTGGAAGTAGATGTTGATTCCGGTCTCTCTGCGGAAGGTGTCGGTGAGTCCGGTGATCGCCTCGATCAGTCCCCGTTGATGGATTGGGGCGCGAAAGTTGGCAATCAGGCTGCGCAGTTCACGGTTGGCACGATAGAGGCCCTGTTGCAGATGAAGAATTTCGTAGTGGTTGTGGCTGCTGCTCAAGGGGTTCTTGTCGGCCCGCTTCAGGTTCTCTTCCATGATCTGGGTACGAATGCGCAGGCTGGCCAGGGTCTGGGCAAGGGAGTCGTGCAGTTCGTGTGCGATGTGGGCGCGCTCCTGATCCAGTTTGCTTTTTTGTGCCTCCTGCTCCAGGCGGAACTTTTCGATCGCCATGCCGAGGTTTCGTCCGATGTTGAGTAGCAGCTTCTCCATCTCTTTGCTGATCTGTTGTCGCTCACTGGATACAAAGAGTGAGTAAACTCCCAAGGTGCGTTCCTGGTGTTGTAACGGAACAATAATCACACCGCTTTGAGCACAGGGTAGCGGGACTCCATCATCATTCTGACAGTTGCATACCTCTTCATAGGTGAGAATCGTCTTGTTGGAGAGGGCGGTACCACAAAGACTGTTCCGAACCGGAATCATCCCCTTCTGCTGTTCACGCTGTTCGGCCATGCCGATGCTGGAGAGCAGGCGCATCTGGTTGTCTCGGGTCAGAAGACGGATGGTGGCTGCATCGGCGCCTACCATCTCCTTCAGAAAGGAGAGAAAGCGCAGTAGCAGCTCCCGGACATTCTCCGAGCTGTTAAGGCTGGCAACTACATCATAGAGAATACGAAGTGATGCAGCTTGTTGTGCCAGGTGCCGGGTCTTGGTCCGGATCTGCAACTCTGTCTGCTGTTCACTCTGGAGCAGCCGCTGTTCAAGTTGATCAAGTTCAGGGATCACCTCACCGGCAGCAAAACGGTTGCGCAGAGACTCAATCAGGTCTGAGGTGGAGGGGGCGGCCATTTGATTTCTCAATGAAAAAGACCCGGCAGTTGCCAGGCCTCTTGGTAACACTGTATCCAGTGATTCAGATTATTTCTGCGTGCTTCCAGAACAAGGCAGAAAATGTGAGTTTACCTGTGTAAAAAAAACATTTTCTAACGTAATAATGGGAGTGTGCAGGAGGCATCTGGGTTGCTGGAGATCAGTATCCTCCTTTGCGGCGAGACTCTGGAAGACCGCCAATCTTGCCAGCCTGTTTGGATGGCTGCTTGGGGAACAGGGCATAGAGATCCTTGGAGTTGACCTTCTCTCCCCAAGCGCTCGACATCGCCTTGACGATGTTGCGGTCATTGGGCTGGTTGCCTCCGTTATTGAGGAACTCATCACGCAGAAAGTTGATCAGATCCCAATGTTTGTCTGTCAGTTCAACGCCCTCTTCCGCTGCAATGACCTGGGCAACATCTTCGCTCCAGTCATCCGTTTCCTCAAGATATCCATTGGCATTGGTTTCGATGGTCTTTCCATTGACTTCGTAGCTCATCTTTACGTTCTCCTTGTTGTTGATATTTGAATTTCTACTCCTGCTGGAGTCGATTTTCCACGGTTTTGTGGGGTAAAAACAACCCGCAGCCAAAATCCTTGCCCTCACTAAGCCCCTGTTGCTGCAGTTTCAGGGACTCCATCGGGGTCAGATCAGCCAGCATCAGGCTGTGTGTGATTCGCTCCCGGTCGGCAACCTGTATCCGGTTCATGCGCCCACATACCATCTTTCGGGGATAGATTTCCCTGATCGCGAGCTCTTCTCTGGTGCGTTCCATGAAGGTATCTTCACTTTCGTTGGTTGCAAACAGGGCAAAGCGGGTATATAGCGTGGTATGTCTGCTCAGCATTTGAGTCTCCGGGCGGCTCAACTGCAAGGGGTGGCCCGATATCGGTAGTGTGGCTCCATCCAGTCTATCTTTTGTCTCTTCGACTCGATGCCTTGGCAGGCGCAGGATGAGGCGGGTTCTGCGCGAAGGATAGAGTAGGGCGTCGCCCTGCTCAGGAGAGAACCAGCCATTTCCAGACTCTGCTACCAGGATCTGATGGAGTGCGGCGTGGGGTTCTTTTGCAAACCAGGGTATGTGCTGCTGTACTACCTGACTGAGTGCCCAGCCATGGTCTACCGGCAGTGCCTTGCACTGGATTCGGAAGCTCAGATCGATCACGCTGTCATCGATGACAACCGTCTGCTCTTTTGTCTCCTCTTGCCAGTAGCTCATGGCCTGCAACCTACTGTGGAAGAGCGGCTCGCAGTGAATCCCGGTCAATCCACCAGTGACCATCAGCAAGCGCATCGACCGCTGCAGAAAGCTTGGGTAGAAAAGAGTCGGGGTTGTCGAACTCATTACCCATCATCCAGATATCGAACTCTTCCTGGTTTTTGATATTGCGGTGTTGCGAGGCAACCTCTGCAAGACGCTGACTGGTAAAGAAGCGAATATTCTCACCGGCCTTGTCATCGCCACCACGTTTATCGGCGATAAAGTGGGCCGTTACGGCTGCCACAGCGGCTGTATCCGAACCGGCGGGTGATTCATCAACCATGTGCTGAAGGATGGCTACTGTGGTCTCCGGGTTAATCGGGTAGGTGATACCAAGCCAGATACCATGGGCCAGTGCAATCAGTGATGCCTTCTGGTCGGATGAGACCAGAATATCGGTAGCGGTGACTGCCAGCTCCCAATCAGCTGTCGTGCTGAAGTGGTCAAATGCCTCCTTGGCAGCACTCCAGGCGTCTTCCTTCCGTTGAAAATCGAGTAGCAGCGTTCCGTAATCGAGTAGAAGTTGTGCGCGCTCATCAGAAGATGGGAGCCCACTCAATTGCTGCTCCAGGTCAGCCAGGCGGCTCTCTTTTGACTCCTGGTCTTCTTTAGTAAGCGGGTCTGATGGGATGTTACTGTTCAATGCTCTACCCTCAATCTCAGTAAAAGGCTGCTTCAAGGCGGTCTTCCCAGTTATCCGGGGTGTCCGTAAAGGGGGGGCGCACATCGATCCGAAAGAATCGTTCATTTTTTTCGCGCGCCATATCATGGACTGCGCGTTCCAGATCTTCGAAGGTCTCCATCTCGTGCTGCTTTTCCATCAGCACTTCACTTAAATTTAGCATCCTGGCTCACTCTGGAATATTCAAAATATGTTTATCTTTACAATGTTGTGTTCCATGGGCTGCCTGAACGGTTGCCAAGCCGGGTTGTGGAACGTGTATGCAGTTACATTAATAACCAACTTTTTTACTGTAGATTAAGGGTTTTTTTCCCAAATACAAGAGGGGAGATTATATGCTTAATTTGTATCGATCATTAATATCATGATTTTATTATGAAACGATAATGAAGTATCCCATTGGGGATAGATGGGGTATCCCGATTGCGTGTTGAATCGGCGTTGAATCGAAAAAAGTGCTCTGACATACTTCGTGCTCCATTCGAGATGAGTCGATGAGTATCGGCTCAATCGTGGTGATCGAACATCGTAAAGAACAGTACTTCTCTGGTCATGGCAGAGGCATTGATTTCCCAAGGCCGGAGAGGAGTAATGAAACAAACGTGTATTGACTGGTAAACGTTAAGGAGCGCCTTACAAATGTCAGAGAAAACCAAGCTAAACGCGGTCAGCCCTGAGCTGGATATTCCCACCCCGAATCTGGACGAGTTGGAAAAGGGCCCATGGCCAAGCTATGTCTCCGGCCTGAAGCGTCTGGCTACCGGCGATGCCCTGCAGGCCAAGATGATGCGCGGCGTCATCGGTACGCTGGAGCAGTCCTTCATCAACCGTCGCGGCTACTGGAAGGGCGGTACGGTGGGTGTGATTGGTTATGGTGGCGGTATTATCCCCCGCTTCTCCGAGCTGAAGGATGAGAAGGGCGAGACCATGTACCCCGATGCGCTGGAGTTCCACACACTGCGTATCATGCCACCTTGGGGCAACCATTATAACTCTGCGCTGCTGCGTCGTATGTGTGATCTCTGGGAAGAGACCGGCACCGGTCTGATTGCCCTGCATGGGCAGTCGGGTGACATCATGTTTCAGGGTGCCGATACCGATGGCGTACAGGTCGCCTTCGACAAGTTCAACGATGCCGAGAACTTCAAGGATATCGCCGATGATCTGGCCTTTGATCTCGGTGGTGCCGGCCCTGCGGTACGTACCTCAGTGGCCTGTGTCGGTGCGGCCCGCTGCGAGCAGTCCTGCTTCGATGAGGGCAATCTGCAGCGCACCACCGTTAACAGCTTCCTTGATGACATGCACCGTCCGGCGTTGCCCTACAAGATGAAGTGGAAGTTCTCCGGCTGCCCCAACGACTGCACCAATTCAATCCAGCGTGCGGATATGGCGGTGATCGGTACCTGGCGTGATGATATCAAGATCAACCAGGAAGGGTGGAAGGCCTACGTGGCCGACAAAGGCGTGAAGCATGTGATGGACAACGTGATCAGCCGCTGCCCCGGTCAATGCATGGAGATGGCCGATGACAATAGCCTGACCATCGAAAACAGTCAGTGTGTACGCTGCATGCACTGTATCAATGTGGTCTCCTCAGTCAGTCAGAAATATGTAGGCAAGGATGGTGACGCCATTCTGGCACAGGGTGATGACAAGGGGATCACCATTCTGATGGGCGGCAAGCGTACACTGAAGATTGGTGACACCTTCGGTACCGTGATTGTTCCGTTCATGAAGGTGGAGACCGAGGAGCAGATCGAAGAGTTCATCGAGCTCTCCGAGAACCACGTCGACTTCTTTGCCGAGAATGCACTGGAGCATGAGCGTTCCGGTGAGATGATCGAGCGAATCGGCCTGCCGGCCTACCTGGAGGGTATGGGTCTTGAGGTCGAGCCTGAGATGGTCGACAACCCACGTCAATCCTCCTATGTCCGTATGGATGGCTGGGATGAGGAGGTAGCCAAGTGGAATGAGCGCAAGAGCGCATAAGCCTGACTATTACGTACTGACGAAACTGAATTCAACCATAGAGTAATTGGAGAAGAGATATGGCAGAAGCACCACGCATGCCGGAAGAGACGGGTGTACCAGACGCAACCCCATTTATCCACCCGATCATGAAGGAGAACTACGGTGCATGGAAATTCCATGACCGCCCACGTCCGGGTGTGCTTCACCACGTTGCAAAGAGTGGTGATGAGATTTGGAGCGTTCGCTGTGGTACCCAGCGTCAATTGGATGTATACACCATCCGTCTGCTGGCAGATATTGCTGATGAATTCAGCGATGGTTACCTGCGTTTCACCACACGTAACAATGTTGAATACCTCTGTAAGGATGAGAGCCGCGTAGAACCGCTGATTGACCGCCTGAACGAGGAGGGCTTCCCGGTCGGTGGTACCGGACCTTCTGTAACCAGTATTTCGCACACTCAGGGGTGGATGCACTGTGATATTCCTGGTACGGATGCATCGGGCGCGGTAAAGGCGCTGATGGATGATCTGTATGAGGAGTTCACCAAGGAGGATATGCCTAACCGAGTGAAGATCACCTCTTCCTGTTGCCAGATCAACTGTGGTGGTCAGGGTGATATTGCAATCAATATCCAGCATACCAAGCCGCCCAAGATCAATCATGACCTGGTATCGGGTGTCTGCGAGCGCCCATCGGTAGTTGCGCGTTGCCCGGTTGCAGCGATTCGCCCTGCAATGGTGAATGGCAAGCCTTCACTTGAGGTGGATGAGAAAAAGTGTGTCTGCTGTGGTGCCTGCTTCCCTCCGTGTCCGCCGATGCTGATCAACGATCCGGAGCACTCCAAGCTGGCCATCTGGGTAGGCGGCAAGCACTCCAATGCCCGTAGCAAGCCGAGTTTCCATAAGCTGGTTGCCGCAGGTATCCCCAATAATCCGCCACGCTGGCCTGAAATATCCGAGATCGTCTTGAAGATTCTGAAGGTCTATAAAGAGGATGCCAAGGATTGGGAACGTATGGGTGAGTGGGCTGAGCGGATTGGTTGGCCGAAGTTTTTCGAAAAGACCGGTCTGCCGTTTACCAAGTACCATATCGATACTTGGCGTGGTGCTCGTGCCAGCCTGAACAACTCTGCACATATCCGTTTCTGAATGTACTGAGATGCCTCTCAGTAATAATTGGATATAGGAAAAACAGAGTAAGGAATCAATTGGAATGAAAATTTCTGTTCAGGTTAACGAAGGACCCTATCAGCATCAGTCTTCTGATAGTGCCTATAATTTTGTCAAGGCAGCCTTGGAGAAGGGGCACGAAATCTTTCGTGTCTTCTTCTACCATGATGGAGTCAATAACGGTACCCGTCTGGCTACTCCCCCACAGGATGACCGTAATGTGCAGCAGCGTTGGAGTGATCTGGCCAAGGAGCACGATGTAGATCTGGTGGTCTGTGTGGCAGCAGCCCAGCGCCGTGGGATTGTGGATGATGGTGAGGCAGAGCGGAACGGCAAGGATGCTACCAATATCATGGATGGCTTTCGTATTTCGGGTCTTGGTCAGTTGATTGAGGCAGGTATTCAGTCTGACCGTCTGGTTGTCTTCGGTGATTAATTAAGGAGTAGTGGAAATGTCTGATGTGAAAAAATTTCTCTACGTCAACCGCAAGGCTCCATATGGCACCGTCTACGCACTGGAGTCACTCGAGGTGGTGTTGATTGGTGCTGCATTTGATCAGGATGTGAGTCTGGTCTTCATGGATGACGGTGTGTTTCAGATCAAAAAGGGTCAGAGTACCGAGGCTTCAGGGATGAAGAACTTCTCTCCAACCTATAATGCGTTGGGTGATTACGATGTAAACAAGATCTATGTCGAGAAGGAATCATTGGAAGCTCGTGGATTGACGATTGATGATCTGATGGAGCTGACCTATGAGGATGAAGATGACGACTGGGCTGAAAAGTCCTCTATTCGTCTGGTCTCTGCCGATGAGATTCGTAATCTCATGGAAGAGAGTGATGTTGTCCTCAGTTTCTAAGGGAGTACAAACATGCTTCATATTGTAAACAAATCACCTTTTGAAAAGGATGCCTTCAGTTCCTGTGTGGCGCACGCGACGAGTGAGAGCACTATTCTCCTGATCGAGGACGGCGTCTATGCCGCGTTGAAGGGAAGCAGTGTTGCCGACAAGCTTACTGCAGGACCCAAGGTAGTAGCGCTGCAGAGTGATGTTGCGGCACGTGGGATTGAAAGTAATCTGGCCGATGGGATTGAGACCATTGACTATGCAGGGTTTGTTGATCTGGTAACAGATAACGAAAAGGTTCAATCCTGGGTATAGCGGACGACATTGTCGCTGCCAGCCTGTTGCCTTGTGTCTTATATTTGTGATTTCAGGGTTTTGGGCTTTAGATTATTGAGTAGATATTAGCAAACAAGTAAGTAGGAGAAAATATTATGCCAAATATGGACGTAAGCGGTAATTCGGTTGAAGTTGATGAGGAAGGTTATCTGGTAGATATCAACGATTGGAACAAGGACATCGCTTCTGCGCTGGCCGAGACTGAAGAGGTCGAGTTGACTGATGCACATTGGGAGGTGATTGACTTCCTACGTGAGTATTATGACGAGTATCAGATTGCACCGGCCGTGCGTGTATTGACCAAGGCGATCGGCAAGAAGCTGGGCAAGGATAAGGGTAACAGCAAGTATCTCTATGAGCTGTTCCCATATGGTCCAGCAAAACAGGCCTGTAAGATTGGTGGTTTGCCCAAGCCAACTGGCTGTATCTAAACTTAAGTACTGATTGATTGTACTTTTAGCTGACCAAGAGAGCCGGAGGCGGAGATCGATCCGCCTCCTGTTCGGGTGCTGAGTTTATGGTGTCGGTCTGGCCTTGGATGGCTGACACTCTATTTGATGGAATCGAGATGATCGCGGAGGCGAACGGTATATGTTGACCGCACTATTTGCCATACTTTTTTATGCTGCGACCGCCATACTTGTGGTGGGGGTTGTGAAGCGGGTGATTGACTACTGGCAGACCCCAGCACCACTCAAGATTCCAACCATGCCGGCACCGCGCACTCAAAGTGGGATGGTCTACCGGATGGGGCGTGAACTGGTACTGTTTGAAAGCCTGTTCCGTTCCAATAAGTGGATCTGGATATTTGGCTGGATGTTCCATATGGCACTTTTTCTGGTGCTGTTGCGACATGGCCGCTACTTTCAAGAGAGTCCCTGGTTTATTACCGAGATTGTCCAGCCGTTCGGTAAGTATGGTGGCTTTGC
This sequence comes from uncultured Piscirickettsiaceae bacterium, assembly GCA_964344785.1. Taxonomy (GTDB): domain Bacteria; phylum Pseudomonadota; class Gammaproteobacteria; genus Thiopontia. Next base: position 79,120 of record CAYFOR010000001.1, on the reverse strand, counting down.
GATGGTAATCGGTCTGGCAGGCCTCTGGGCAAGACGGTTTATCGTAGAGCGGATTCGCTATATCAGTACTCCTTCAGACCATCTGATGCTGGTGCTTTTGCTGGGGATCGGTGTGAGTGGACTGATGATGACCCAGGTGATCCATACGGATATCGTCGCGCTCAAGCAGTTCATGACCGGGCTGTATACCTTTGAATTCAATCCTATGCCGAGTGATCCGATACTGATTATTCATCTTTTGCTGGTGATTGTCCTGATGGTGATTTTTCCGATCAGTAAATTGATGCACGCCCCTGGTATCTTTTTCAGTCCAACGAGGAACCAGATCGACGATTCCCGTGAGCGGCGCCATATCGCTCCATGGGCTGCAGAGATGGAGAAATAATCGTGGCTAAGAAAGTTGATTTCGATACTCCGGCGCTAACCGATCACCTTAATATCCCTGTGCTGCAGGAGGGGGTTATGTCCGGCTCCTCGCCATTTGTGGCGAAGCCTGAGCACCAAACGCCTCTCAATTTCCCCGGTGAGCTGGTGGAAAACTGGCACGAGCAGGCGTTGGCGAAGATGGATGAGCTGAGCAAGACCTCTCTCAGCTTCAAACTTTTTCTGGATATCTGTGTCCACTGCGGCTCCTGTACGGATAAATGCCACTATTTCCTCGGGACCAGTGATCCGAAGAATATGCCGGTTGCACGCCAGGATCTGTTGCGCAATGTCTATCGTCGCTACTTTACATTTGCCGGTAAGTACTTCCCCAATCTGGTGGGTGCAGAGGAGCTGACCCGTGAAACGCTGGATGAGTGGCATAGCTACTACCATCAATGCTCTGAATGTAGGCGCTGTTCGGTCTTCTGTCCATATGGCATTGATACTGCTGAGATCACCATGGCGGCCCGTGATATTCTTGATGCCGTTGGCTATGGTCAGAAATATGATAATGAGATTCTGGGTAAGGTTCTGAAGATCGGAAACAACCTGGGGCTACCGGGGCCGGCTCTGGAGTCGACCCTTGAGGACTGTGAAGAGGATCTTGAGGACGATACCGGCGAGCCGATTCGGATGCCGCTGGACGAACAGGGTGCGGATGTCCTGCTGATCACGCCTTCCGCAGACTTTTTTGCCGAGCCTCATATTGATGGGTTGATGGGCTATGCCAAGGTTTTCCATCAGGCCGGCTTGAGCTGGACACTCAGCACGTACGCCTCTGAAGGGGCAAACTTCGGTATGTTTATCGGCAACTACCCTACCATGAAGCGCGTGGCTGAGCGCATTCGTACAGCGGCCCTTGAGTTAGGGGTCAAGCGGGTGATGGTGGGTGAGTGTGGTCATGCCTGGCGTGTTGCCTATAGCTTCTGGAATACCTTGGCGGGTACCGGTCATGGAGCTGCCGAGGATGATAAATATGCCCAGATGCTGCAGAAGCAGCTGGACCCGCGTTATCCGGCACCGCAGCACATCATTGAGTATACCTACGGCTTGATGCAGGACAATGTGCTGAAGATCGACAAGTCCGCCAATGACCACCGCACAGTGACCTTCCACGACTCATGCAATATTGCACGTGGTGCCGGTATGGGGGGCATTGAGCGCGGTCAGTTCATTCTTCCTCGTGCCGTGATCAAGAATGTGGTCAACAAATATGTTGAGATGGACAATTCCACCATTTTCGAGGAGACCTTCTGTTGTGGTGGTGGCGGTGGCCTGTTGACGGATGATTTGATGGAACTTCGAGTCAAGGGTGCAATGCCTCGAATGAATGCACTCAAGCGGGTAGTAGAGGAGGAAGGGGTCGATACCCTGGCCGCAATCTGCGCGATCTGCAAGAGTCAGTTTACCAAGGTATTGCCGTTCTATGGCATGCCGATGCATATGATTACCAGCGTCCACCAGTTGGTTGGTGACGCACTTGTATTTGAGAACAACGACTGATTGTGTATTACGCACAATCGACTGAATTGATTGGTTATAACAGAGATAGGAGCATCTGATAATGGCAACGCCAAGTGATGAGATGAACACAAAGCTGAACTTCCGTCGTTATGAGGACTACCCACGTGATGAGGGAGTCCAATCCTACGACAACGATGAGATGATCTGGCAGGCCAGCTGGACCCACAAATGCCCAACATATGTTCATCAGACACCACCTTGTCAGGCGAGCTGTCCATCCGGCCATGATGTCCGTGGCTGGCTCGATATCGTGCGTGGTATCGATACGCCACCGGAAGGGGTAACCATGGAGGAACATGCGTTCCGTCTCTACACCAAGGCTAACCCATTTCCATCAACGATGGGGCGTGTCTGTCCTGCACCGTGCCAGGATGGTTGTAACCGGAATGAGGTAGAGGACTTCGTCGGGATCAACTCGATTGATCAGTTTATCGGTGATAATGCACTGGAGTCAGACCTTGGGTTTGAGGCTGGGGAAGATACTGGAAAGAAGGTAGCGATCGTTGGTGGCGGCTGTGCCGGACTGACTGCAGCCTATCAGCTACGCAAGATGGGGCATGGTGCTACCGTTTTTGATGATCACGATACCTTGGGCGGTATGATGGTCTACGGTATTCCAGGATATCGTACACCGCGTGAGATGCTTGCCGGAGAGGTCAAGCGTATTACTGATATGGGTGTGGAGATCAAACTCAGTACCCGTGTTGGAACCGATATTACTGTAGATGAGCTGGAGAAAGAGTACGATGCGATTCTCTGGGCGATTGGCGCACAGTCTGGGCGCAGTTTGCCGATCCCTGGTGGGGATGCGCCGAACTGTGTGACCGGTGTTGATTTTCTTGCCGCATTTAATTCAGGAAAACTGAAGCATGTCAGTGGCAAGATCGTGGTTGTCGGTGGTGGTGATACCTCGATCGATGTGGCCTCGGTTGCACGCCGTATCGGTAATATCGAGACCACCCATGAGAAGGATCGCCCGGAGCGTGTCATCATGGGAGATACAGCGCATGATGTGGCGGAAACTGCTGCGCGTGAAGGTGCGGAAGTGTTGCTGATCTCCCGTCAGCCGGTCGAGAACATGAATGCCGCGCAGCATGAGATTGATGATGCACTGCGTGAAGGTGTTGAGATCCGTGGTGGGCTGAGCCCGGTCGAGGTGGTGCTGGATGATGAAGGCCGTGCTACCGGTCTCAAGGTTGTCCAGTTGAGTTACGAGTCTGGTAAGGCGGAGCCGATTGAAGGGACTGAAGAGGTGCTGGAGTGTACGCTGATCGCATCCGCAATCGGGCAGACCGGTGACTTTACCGGTTATGAGGATCTGAGTAATGGTCGCGGCCTGATGGATGCCACCAAGAACTACGAGCTGAAGGGCAAGCCGGGCCATTTTGTGGCGGGTGATATCATCCGTCCTCATCTGCTGACAACTGCGATCGGCCAGGCTTCCGTGGCTGTAGAGTCGATCGATGATTACATGAAAGGTAGTGAGCAGCGTCCTCGTCCAAAGGTTGACGTACATCACTTCCAGATGCTGGAGCAGTTGAAGAGTGCCGGGCTTGAGCCGGAGCATTTCGAGTCCGAGAATGCCGGCAAGGAGAAGGAGGATGGTCACCGCGGCACCTCGGATAGCAAATTTGCAATCCACAACTATGAAGATCGCTCTTTTGCTTCGGTTATTACCCATAATGATCTTTTCTTGGGACACTTTGATTTCGAACCACGTAACCATCGGAGCTTTGTCGAGATTGGCTCCGAGGCAGTGCTGCAGAACTTCGAAGAGCGTATGCAGGGGCTCGACAGGGATCATGCCGTTGCCGAAGCAAAGCGTTGCATGAGCTGTGGCATGTGTTTCGAGTGTGACAACTGTGTAGTCTTCTGCCCTCAGGATGCGGTATTCAAGGTGCGCAAAAATGAGAGTACGCTGGGCCGTTATGTAGATACCGACTATGCCAAGTGTGTTGGCTGCCATGTCTGTGCAGATGTCTGTCCAACAGGATATATCCAGATGGGGCTGGGTGAGTAACCCAATCTATTCCATAATCCAGAGGCGAAAATGGTGTTGTCTAAACAGTTTAAACAGTTGGGAATGGTGTTGGCCGTTTTGGTTACTGCATCGCTCGGCTTTGGCTCTTTTGCCAGTAGCCATGAGGGTGCAGAGCGTGATCATCGAATTGGTGCCAATGCCGGTGATGCCTGTGTGCGTGAGACGGAGTGGATGCGCCGTAACCATATGGAACTGTTGCAGCATGACCGTGACCGCACGCTTCGTATGGGGATACGTCCGGTCGATGGTAGCCTCAAGGGCTGTGTTGACTGTCATGCCAACAAGGATGATCAAGGGCATTTTATCCCGGTCGATGCAGAAGGCGAATTCTGCGCGGGTTGTCATGCCTATACCGCGGTAAGTCTGGACTGTTTCGAGTGTCATGCAACCCGCCCGGAAAGTGAGAGGGCAGCAAAATGAGCAAGGAGAGGAATATAGAGCATGATACAGAGGTGGTCGATGCCGCGCGGCGTCGCTTCCTGGGTCAGGCTGCGGGTGCCACAGCGGTCATTGCACCCGGTGTCACCCTGTTGACCATTGCACATGCGGATGGAAAGGATGCCAGTCAGGGAGCCAGCAGTGCAGTACGTTGGGGCATGTTGATCGATACCAACAAGTGTGTTGAGGGCTGCAAGGATTGTGTAACGGCCTGCCAGATGGAGAATGGATGGGGTGCAGGATCAAGTGATGAAGGGCACTCCAGTGATCGTCAGAAGGCACAGTGGATCCGAACCGTTACTGTCCGTGATACACAGACCGGACATACGAATCAGCTGCCGATGATGTGTCAGCATTGTGAGCACCCACCGTGTGTGGATGTGTGTCCCACCGGGGCATCAATGAAACGGGATGACGGCATCGTTCTGGTCGATAAACATATCTGTATCGGTTGTCGTTATTGCATGATGGCCTGTCCATACAAGGCGCGCTCCTTTATCCATGAGTCACTGCATGATCAGAGAGCCCATGCACCACGAGGCATGGGCACGGTTGAGTCATGCACCATGTGTGTACATCGTGTGGATCGTGGTGAGCAGCCTGCGTGTGTTGAGAGCTGCACAAGCGGGGCGATCATTTTCGGGGACCTCAAGGACCCCAACAGTGAAATTTCCAAACGGTTGGCCAGCGTCAATTCAACGCAGATCCGGGCAGACCTGGGGACCAATCCTGGTATTCGATACCAGGGGATCTGATCAGTAACCAGCGAATAGGGCTAGTCTGTATGTATGAAACAAAAAAGGTGATCTATAGTGGAATTGAAGGCCGGAGTATAGGCTATTGGGGATTGATGGGCGTTCTTGGGCTCTTTATCCTGATGGCTGCCGGGTCCTTCTTCTATATGCATAGTGGGCACTATGTTACCGGAATGGATAACCAGGTCGTCTGGGGGGTACCCCACGTGTTTGCGATTTTCCTGATTGTGGCGGCATCTGGAGCGCTCAATGTGGCCTCAATCTCGTCTGTGTTCAATCAGCGTATCTACAAGCCGCTCGCACGGATGTCAGCAATTCTTGCATTGACTCTGCTGGCGGGTGGATTGGCCGTACTGGTGCTCGATCTGGGGCGTGCAGACCGACTGATCGTTGCGATGACACAATATAATTTCAAATCAATCTTTGCCTGGAATATCTATCTCTATACCGGTTTCTTTGCAATTGTTCTGGCCTATCTCTGGACCATGTTTGATCCTGCCATGCAGAAATATACCCGTGTTGCCGGAACTGCGGCCTTCCTCTGGCGGCTGGCATTGACAACCGGTACAGGCTCCATTTTCGGCTTTCTATCGGCGCGACAGGGGTATGATGCCTCGCTGATGGCACCGATGTTTATCATTATGTCCTTTGCCTTCGGTAAGGCCTTTTTCCTGATCCTGCTGGTTGGGACCTACCGTCTGACGAACCGTTCAATCAGTACGGATCTGATTGTACGCCTGAAAAATCTGTTCGGCGTATTCGTGGCTGCCGTACTCTATTTTACCGTCGTGTTTCATATCACCAATCTATATGCAGCGGAGCATCATGGCTTCGAATATTTCATCCTGGTGGATGGCGGAGTCTATACTCTGTTGTTCTGGATTGGACAGGTAGTGATTGGGGGGGTGATTCCATTGGTGCTGATCTACCACTCTGCATTCGATCATAACTATCAGGCGCTGTTGACTGCAGCCGGTCTGGTGATCATCGGTGGCATTGCCCAGATCTATGGTATCGTGATTGGTGGACAGGCCTACCCATTGATTCTGTTCCCCGGTAAAGAGGTGACCAGTAGTTTCTATGACGGTGGGGTCAATAGCTATACCCCATCCCTGCCAGAGATTCTGTTGGGTCTCGGCGGTGTGGCGCTGGCATTGGCACTGTTCCTGTTCGCGATCAAGGTGATTCGCCTGGTACCGGAGACACTGAATCTGGAGCATGTGGACCGACGCTCTGCTGCAGACGTTCCTTGCTGATGTGACAGGCGGTTGAGGCCGGCAGGGTGTCTCTTTATCTCTCTGCAGCCCATAAATCCTCAGGCAAGACCACGATTACGATTGGCTTGTGTGGCGCTTTTGCGGCACGCGGCCATTCTGTTTCCGCTTTCAAGAAGGGGCCGGATTATATCGATCCGATGTGGCTCTCCAGGGCATCGGTTTCTCCCTGTCACACACTCGACTTCTACACCATGGCCGAAGAGGAGATTATCGAACTCTACCGGTCCAAACAGGCAGGCAGTGATCTGACTCTGATTGAGGGCAATAAAGGGCTCTTTGATGGTCTCTCTCTGGATGGTAGTGACAGCAATGCTGCAATGGCAAAACTCCTGGAGGTACCGGTGCTGCTGGTTATTGATACCCATGGCATTACCCGCGGAGTAGCGCCTTTATTGATCGGTTATCAGCAGTTTGACCCTCAGGTCGAGATTGCCGGGGTGATATTGAACCAGACGGCAGGCAGTCGACACGAGCAGAAACTTCGACAGGTGGTTGAGTACTATACCGACCTTCCGATCCTCGGGGTGGTTGGGAAAGATCCAGCGGTTGAAATTGTTGAGCGTCACCTCGGCTTGGTGCCCAGTAATGAGGCGGATCGTGTGCAGCAGAAGATTGATCAGATTCGCACGCGGATTGAGTCACAGGTTGATCTGGAACGGCTGCGATCGCTCTGCAAAACCGAAACAGGGCAAGACTCTTTCTCCAAAGAGCCTTCTTCTGTGCCGACTGATCTATCCCGTCCGTTACGGATTGCCATTGCACGTGATGAAGCGTTTGGCTTCTATTATGAGGCTGACCTGGAGGCCTTTGCGCAGGCAGGCGCAGAGCTGGTTCCATTCAGTCCGATTCACGATGATACGTTTCCTGCCGTGGATGGATTACTGATCGGTGGCGGTTTCCCGGAAACCCATATGAAGCAGTTGGCATCCAATCGGAAGATGCGTCAGCAGATCCATGAAGCGATTGAGCATGGTCTGCCAACCTATGCGGAGTGTGGAGGGTTGATGTATCTGTCCGACTCCATTGAATGGGGGGGGGAGCGGGCTGAGATGGTGGGGGTGGTCTCGGCGGTCAGTCAGATGCATAAACGGCCGCAAGGCAGAGGTTATGTACGTTTCAGCCATGATGGTGTTCATCAGCGCCCGGCCCATGAGTTTCACTACTCCTCGCTTGAGGGATTGCCGGAAAGTACAGAGTATGCCTTTACCATCCATCGTGGTCATGGAATTGATGGAAATAGGGATGGAGTGGTTTACAAAAACCTATTGGCAGGGTATGTTCATCAACGCAATACCCGAGAAAATCCCTGGGTTAATGATTTTGTCGAGCGGGTTCGACAGCATAAGTACAAGGACGTGGAATGATTACAGTAACGAATAGCGCATTGGATTTTATCCGTCACTCTGCTGAGCAGGGCGAGATTGAGGAGGAATTGGGGTTGAGAGTTGCCATTAAGGAGGCGGGCGATGGCGGCTATGACTATGGGATCGGTTTTGATGAGAAGCGGGAAAAGGATCTTGAATTCGAGTTTGAGGGGGTGAAACTCTTTATCAACCAGGACCTTGAAGAGTACCTCGATGATGCCACCCTCGATTATGTGGAGCTGGACGAGGGTGAAATGAGTCTGATTGTGCTCAATCCCAATGATCCAACCTTTGTTCCGCCAAAAAAGAAAAAGCGCCTGTAGACGATGCGCATTGTCCATAAATGGCACAAGAACAGTGACCGTGAGCTGAAGCAGATCGCGGAGTCGCTAGCCTATAACTGTTGGAAGATCACACTCAGCAGTGTTCGTGGGCTACAGGATGAGAATTTCTACTTCACCTCCAAGGTACAGGGGATGGAGGTGATGACCGAGATGTTGATCTTCCTGCTGCAGGTCACTGACCGTTTGATCTATGAGTCGATGGAGGCGGAGGATCGTGCCCGGTTTGTCGGAGCAATGGCCTACCGTTTCCTCGATATTGTGCTCGATAATTATGGTGACTTGGCAGAAGAGGGACCGGAAAGAACCGATCTGGTAGGACTTATCAATGAGCGAGCCAATGATTATGCCGAGTTCAGCTACAGCGAAGAGGGACCAAGCTACCATTTTCTTCGCTACTTTGGTGAGCGGGTTGGTGCGATTATGGGCGACGATCAGGACAACAAGTGGGTGATTGATCAGATGATGGATATCGAGGCCCCGGATGCAATTGAAGCCTTGAAGAAATCCATAGGCGGTATTGTGGGAATTGATGTGGATTAAGGAGCGGTGTTATCCGTAGATAGTGGGATTACCCAGCTGCAGAAGTGGCGTGTGTCTCTCTCCAGTCCATCCTCAAAGCCACTTGAGTATTCAGGGGTGATTTCATGCTCCTGTCGACGAGGGTTTCGCAGATAGCCTCCCATCCAGCCCTCCATGTACTCCGGGTCGACATTCAATTCGATCATCCGGCAGACCGCATCGTAATAGCTCATCTCGGACATGACTGCATTATCCCTGAAAGCAGAAACGCCCTCAACAGAGGGCGTTTCCACTACAGACTGATAGATGGTGGTTATTCCAAACTAGTCATCACCGCCGGCAAAGGCCATCAGAATATGCAGCAGGCTGGTGAAGAGATTGTAGAGCGCAACATAGAGAGTGACGGTTGCCGCAATATAGTTGGTCTGCCCACCGTTAACGATATTGCTGGTCTCCCAGAGGATCAGACCACTGGAGAGCAGGGCAAACATCCCGGAGATGACCAGCATGCCCATCGAGACATCCACACCGAAGAGCGATGCGCCCATCAGGATCAGTGAGCCGAAAAACGCAATCATGATGCCGGACATCAGGAAGCCGGTCATGAAGGAGAAATCCTTCTTGGTTGTCAGAACAAAGCCGGAGAGGCCCAGAAAGATCATTCCGGTCAGGCCGAAAGCAGTGGTGATGATCTGGTTACCACCCGGGATTCCGGCATAGTAACTGAGTGTAGGACCAAGACCGTAGCCGAGCAGTGCAGTGAACAGGAAAACCACGCCAATTCCGCTGGCTTTGTGCTCGTGCTTCGGCATCACAAACCAGAGTACGGCCAAGGCAGCCAGGGAGCTGATCATTCCGGCCATGGGAGAGGCATTCGTAACCATCGCCAACGCTGCAACCATGGCGGTCCAGATCAGCGACGCGGAGAGCAACAGGTAGGTATTTTTCAATACCTTGTTGGTGGCGAGAATCGATTCTTCACTGCGGGGAAGTGCTTGTTCCAATGGATTCATGATATTCCTCAATAAATTTGGCTGAACAATGGTCTAATTAGAACACAGGTTGATGCTGTAGTTCCGTTAAATTTTACTTATCAGGTGGTGGGATAGGATACGAAAATCAGACATTTTTTCAATACGTCCTAACCTGATTGAGTAGAAAAAAGGTGGTGGGAGATACCGCGGAAGTGCGGACAATGGGATGGATAACCAGTCAGTACACTCAAGCAGCTCTAATGGTAATCTGACTGATTTCGCTTGGAGCCAAGACGCGGATTGCAGGCCCCCAGTAACCGGTACCCCGGCTGACGAATATCTGTGTTTCCGGGCCGTGCTGATGGAGCCCCGACGCATAGGGCTGGTCCAGCTTTACCAGCAGTCCGAAGGGGAATATCTGTCCACCGTGGGTGTGGCCACTCAGCATCAGGTCGCAGCGCCTCCCCGTAAAGTGGTGTATCGATTTGGGCTGGTGAGAGAGGACAATGGTCGGTAAATCGCTGTTCACTCCGTGATAGGCTGCATCAATGTCGAACGGTTCTGCTCCGAAGCGTTCACCCACCAGGTCATTGAGGCCGACCAGATTAAAGTGGCCGTTTGGGGTCTCGATGATTCGGTGCTGGTTGGTCAGAGGGGTGACATCCAGTGTACGTAGCATTTCCAGTGCTGGCGTGACGCCACGAAAATACTCATGGTTGCCGGTAACAAAATAGGTTGGTGCAGTGATATTTTGCAGTGGCTTCAAGTCATCAGCAATACGCGCTGCGGTACGGTCAAACAGGTCGCCGGTAATTACTACCAGATCGGGCTGTAGCCTGTTTACTCGGGCCACAATCTCTTCCATAAAAGGGCGGCGGATGGTGTGACCAACATGGACATCGGATAGTTGGACGATGGTGAAACCATCTGCTGGAAAATCTTTGATCCCAACGGCTACCGGGTTAATAGACGGGAGTTTCGCACCTTCGGTAAAACCACGTAACAGATAGGCGGCGGCTGCAGTGAGTATGGTTAGATCGAACATCAGCTTGATGGTGTGGCGTCGCTCCTGGTCAAACGGTACCTTTCGAGAGGTGGTGAGGACCAGGTCATAGGCGACAGCTACCACAAAGAGCATAAAACTGATTCCGACAGCAGTGGTTGAGACAATATAGAGCAGTAGTGAATCTGGCAAAAGTCCGGTCAGCCGGTCCACTACAAACAGTAGCTCGGCCCCCATCAGCAGTGTAACCAGTAGTGCACCAAAGTGATGTATACGGGAAGAGAGCTGGCGGAAAAAGCGGCGATAGATATAACTGTTCATCAACGCCATAACGACTGTGAAGGTCGTGATAAAGGTCATCTTTAATGAGTACTCATGGACTAATTGTTGGGCGCGTCACTAATTTAAAGAGGATATAAAGTGTTAGGCACAGTCGTGAATACAAAAAAACCGATTGAAAAAAACATGATTTTCAATCGGTTGCTTGTGTTGTTGGCGGAGAGACAGGGATTCGAACCCTGGGTAGGCTATTAACCTACGCCGGTTTTCAAGACCGGTACATTCAACCAGCTCTGTCATCTCTCCAGAGGCGCGAGATCATACAAAAAACTTGGATTACAGACAAGAAAAAACCTCGATGTGTCTCCACATCGAGGTTTTATTGAAGTGGACTTGCTTACTGTGCAGCAGGCGCCATAGGGGCAGGGGCGTATGGGTAGTAGCCTGGACGAGACTCGGTGCGGATGTCACTATCACCCTTGAAGCGGGCATTTTCGGCAGCGTCCATATCAGCCTGCATGTCAGAAGAGCCCTTGCCGGATGCGTTGACGGTCATGCTGAAGTTACCTTCTGCGTCAGCCTTGCCTTTGCCAGCACCACGGCCCTTTCCGTCGAAAGCGGCGTCAGCTGAGCCAGTACCATAACCAGACTCGTTGTCATCACCACCGAAGAAAGCAGAAGCGCTCGAGGCAACGGCAACCAGGGCAATCGTAGCAATAATCTTTTTCATGTCTATATCCTTAGTCGTTTGAGGAAAATGTAAGGTGACCGACTCACTCCTTAACTGGCTCTGTATTGTATAATAACTTTGTTGAATGTTAACAAATTAATATAATTATTATCTGATAGATGTGGCTAATGCTCTCTGGTTGAGTGGAATGCAACCTCCGGCCACCGTTCCATGGTCAGCTCCAGATTCACCCGAGTGGGGGCGAGATAGGTGAGATTTCCACCGCCATCGATTGCCAGGTTGTCACTGTTTTTCTGTTTGAAGCGTTCGAGTTCAGTTGTGCTATCACACTCGACCCAACGGGCCGTATGGACTGAGACCGACTCATAGAGTGCTTCAACCTTATATTCGTGTTTCAGCCTGTGGGCAACCACATCAAACTGCAGAACACCAACAGCACCGAGAATCAGATAGTTGTTATTCAGTGGCATAAAGAGCTGCGTAGCCCCCTCTTCGGATAGCTGTTGGAGCCCTTTCTGAAGCTGCTTGTTTTTCAAAGGGTCTTTTAGTCGTACCAGACGGAACAGTTCCGGAGCGAAGTGGGGAATGCCGGTAAAACGGAGCGTCTCACCCAGGCTGAAACTATCCCCAATCTGAATGGTTCCGTGGTTATGCAGTCCGATGATGTCACCGGGCCACGCCTCATCGGCATGAGATCGGTCGCCAGCGAGAAAGGTGAGTGCATTGGGAACAGATATGTCCTTGGCGATTCGACTGTGATGAAGTTTCATTCCCTGTCTGAAATGGCCGGAGCAGACACGTAAAAAGGCAATCCGGTCACGATGTCTGGGGTCCATGTTTGCCTGAATCTTGAAGACAAAGCCACTGAACGTCTCTTCTTTGGGTTCAACAGTGCGCACCTCCGTATTGCGTGACTGTGGAGAAGGGGCGACCTCGACAAAGCCATCTAACATCTCCTTGACGCCAAAGTTACCCAGCGCCGTACCGAAGTAGACGGGGGTCAATTCACCGGATAGGTACTCACTCAGATCAAAGGGGTGGCTGGCCCCCTGGACCAGTTCCAACTCTTCACGCAGATCATCGGCCAGGCTGCCAATGGCCTCGTCCAGTTCCGGGTTGTCGAGCCCTTCAATGGTGCGTTCTTCCTGAATGGTATGTCCCTGACCAGTTGAGTAGAGGATTGTGCGTTCTTCGGCAATTTGATAGATCCCCTTGAACTGTTTACCCATTCCGATCGGCCAGTTCATGGGGGCACACTTGATATTGAGAATCTCTTCCACCTCATCAAGTAGCTCAATCGGGTCACGGATGTCCCGGTCCATCTTGTTGATGAAAGTGAGAATCGGAGTGGTGCGCAGGCGGCACACTTCCATCAGCTTGATGGTTCTGGGCTCGACACCCTTGGCGCCGTCGATCACCATCAGTGCGGAGTCGACCGCAGTCAGGGTGCGATAGGTATCCTCGGAGAAGTCCTCGTGTCCGGGGGTATCCAGCAGATTGACGATACGGTCCCTGTAGGGAAACTGCATGACGGACGTGGTAACCGAGATACCACGCTCCTTCTCCATCTCCATCCAGTCGGAAGTGGCATGGCGATCAGAACCACGCCCCTTGACGGTGCCTGCCTGCTGAATCAGCTTGCCGAACAATAGCAGCTTTTCAGTGATGGTGGTCTTGCCCGCATCCGGGTGGGAAATGATGGCGAAGGTGCGCCGCTTGTCGATCTCGTCTTGTTGCTGGCTCATCGTGGGCTTAACTGATTTCCATCATCTCGATATCAAAGGTGAGTGCCTTTCCAGCCAGTGGCGGGTTTCCATCTACGGTTACCGTCTCGTCGGTAAAGTCGACAATGACAAAATTGACCATCTCTCCATTCGGCCCGGTGGCATGCATCTGCAAGCCGATTTCGGGCTCCAGGTCATCCGGCATCATGGATCGGTCCACTTCAGTTACCATCTCGGGGTTGTGCTCGCCGTAGGCCTCTTCGGGGGGTAGAGTCACGGTTTTCTTCTCACCGACTGCCATCCCGCGACAGGCATTGTCAAAACCGACAATCACCTGACCGCTGCCAATAGTGAATTCCAATGGTTCCCGACCTACAGAAGAGTCGAATTCAGACCCATCATCCAGGGTTCCTGTGTAGTGGATCTTTACGGTATTGCCATCGGTGGCTTGAGACATGGTCTTTCCTTTTGATTGGGTGGTAAAACGGCCTATTCTAATCCAACGCGGGTAGGGGTGCTGCAGGAGTCGGCAGATTTGGCACAGCATTTCCCAGCCCGGAGTGAAATTACACTCAATCGAAAGGGTTTGATATCAGAATGAAAACCAACCTCTATGTGCTACGCAGCAGCGTGTTGGAAAGGCGCTGTAGTGCCTGACTCAATCTTCCTGTGCTCTGTCTGCTCTCATCAGCCAACTGTTGTGCTGTAGATTGGGTTGGGTGCTTCAACGCAGTATGGGCAGCGCGTTGTGAATCATGATGGTAGCGTACCTTGAGTTTGACCTGTTTTACTCCGGTGGCCCCTTCCTGATGGAGCAGATCGATAAGATTTCGTTGAAGAAAACGACCTTTCGACAGCCAGGCGGGTGAATTGGCGTGGAAGATGGCAATACCGGTTGAAGTGATGGCGCTGAGTCGGATATGTGCCATGAAGGGGAGGCCGACACGTTTCATCACCTGTTCATTCAGTCGCTTGATTTGGTAGGACTGTTGCAACAGCTGTTTACTGGTTGTGCTTTTTGATAGATAGAAGAGTGGCTTGCGCCCCTTGATGTTCCGGTTTTTCTGTGGGGGGATGGAGGACTGTGAGTAGACGTCAGACTGTGTATGACGTGGGCGTAGCGTACGTTGATAGGGCTTGCTGTTCGTTTTCTGTTGCAGAATGTGGTGAAGCCGCTTCAGGCTCTTCTCGGCAGTGCTCATGATTTTGCATGATACCATCCGGGACTATGCAGAGACCAACGCCACCAGAGACCTCACGCCCTGGAGTCTACCAGATGCTCAGCGTATCGGGAGAGATACTTTATGTAGGTAAGGCACGGAACCTGAAGCAGCGTGTCTCTAGCTACTTTCGCAGCAGCGGATTGGCCCCCAAGACGGCAGCTCTGATGTCACATGTCGCTTCGATTGAGGTGATCACCACGCACACCGAGAATGAGGCACTGATTCTTGAGAGCAATCTAATCAAAAAGCATCGGCCGAGATACAATATTCTGTTGCGGGATGACAAGAGTTACCCCTATATCTATCTCTCTGAAGATCAGGAATTTCCACGTCTCGGTTTCCACCGCGGGGCACGAAGAGGGAACGGGCGATACTTCGGGCCCTATCCCAGTGCCGGTGCCGTGCGTGAGAGTCTGCGTCTGATGCAGAAGCTGTTTCCGGTGCGGCAGTGTGAGGATGGCTTCTTTCGTAACCGTGCCCGTCCCTGTTTGCAGTACCAGATCGAGCGCTGCACCGCCCCCTGTGTTGATTTGATAACCACAGATCGCTACCGGCAGGATGTGCGCCATGCGGTGCTCTTCCTGGAGGGTAAAAGTGGTGAGGTGATTGAAGAGCTGGCAGAGAAGATGGGACAGGCAGCGGATGCATTGCGCTACGAGGAGGCGGCTCGCTTGCGGGATCAGATTTCCAGTCTGCGCCGGGTACAGGAGCGGCAATATATCAGTAGCGAGCGAGGGGATCTTGATGTGGCGGCCGTTTCACTACAGGGTGGTGGTGCTGCGATTCAGCTGTTCAATTTTCGTTATGGGCAGAATCTGGGGAGCCGGAGCTACTTTCCAAAGAATGTGCAGGGACAGAGCGAGGCAGAGGTACTCTACGCCTTCCTTGCCCAGCACTATCTGGAGCACCAACCCCCTGCGGAGATATTGGTCAGCCACCCGCCAGATCAACAGGCGCTGCTGCAGGCGGTACTGTCCGAGCAGTGTGGTCACAAGGTTTCCATTCACCATAAATTGCGTGGTGACCGTGCCCGCTGGATGAAGATGGCAGAGGAAAACGCATCACTGGCATTGAGCAGTCGTCTCTCTCATGCGGCCAGTGCCGTGGCACGCGTCGAAGCACTCCAGGATGCGTTGCAGCTCGACCAGTTGCCGCAGCGGATGGAGTGTTTCGATATCAGCCACACCATGGGAGAGGGGACGGTTGCCTCCTGTGTGGTATTTGAAGACGGTGTTCCGTTGAAGTCCGATTATCGTCGGTTCAATATCGATGCCATTACCGGTGGTGATGACTATGCGGCGATGCGCCAGGTACTGGAGCGGCGTTACACCCGTCTGAAGCGGGGTGAAGGGAAGATGCCCGATCTGTTGCTGATCGATGGGGGGGCGGGGCAGTGCGCCCAGGCGGATGCGGTGCTGGAAGAGCTGCAGGTGGAGGGTGTGCCCATTCTCGGTGTGGCCAAGGGGCCGGACCGCAAGGATGGGCAGGAGCGACTGTTCCTCAATGGCGGTAGTGCTCAGTCACTGCAGAGAGATTCACCCGCACTACTACTGGTTCAGCAGATTCGTGATGAGGCGCACCGTTTTGCCATTACCGGGCATCGTCAGCGGCGTGCGAAAAAGCGCAACCAGTCCCCGCTGGAGGGAATTTCCGGGGTTGGACCGAAGCGACGACAGCAGTTGTTGAACCACTTTGGTGGATTGCAGGAGGTGGCCCGGGCCGGTGTGGAGGATCTGGCGGCGATACCGGGGATCAACCGCGAGATTGCGCAGCGAATCTATGATCGATTTCATGAGTGACTTATGGGCGGTTAGGTGAACTGCTATGATGTGGCGGAAAAACCAAAGGGATTGATTATGGAAACTTCAAGCGATGTGGTCTGGCACCATGCGACAGTGAATCGTGAGCGGCGCAATCAGCAGAATGGTCATAAGTCAGTAGTGCTTTGGTTTACCGGTCTGTCCGGGTCAGGTAAATCGACACTGGCCCATGCGGTCGAAGAGCGGCTCCATCAGCAAGGAAGTAGAACCTTTGTGCTGGATGGTGACAATGTTCGACATGGACTAAGCGGTGATCTGGGGTTCAGTGAAGCGGATCGTAAAGAGAACCTGCGCCGAATTGGTGAGGTGTGCAAGCTTTTTATCGAGGCGGGTACCATCATCCTGACCGCATTCATCTCGCCCTATCGTGCAGATCGGGACCGGGTAAGAGGGTTGATGCCGCATGGTGAATTTCTTGAGGTTTATGTTGACTGTCCACTTGAGGTATGTGAGCAACGCGATGTTAAAGGGCTCTACAAGAGGGCGAGGGCTGGAGAAATTGCAGCATTCACTGGCATCAGTGCCCCTTATGAGTCCCCGGTCAATCCTGAATTAGCTGTTCATACAGCACAGGAGACACTGGATGAGTCTGTCGAGAGAGTGTTGGAACTGCTGCATGTCAGAGGGGTTGTCTGAGTCTGCTGTGATCAAGTGGAATTTGTAGGCTTTGGTTTGATGGGTACAATGTACTGATTCGTGTATGGATTTTCAGTATCCTGCGCTGTGGGTACGAAGGGTTGGAATATCTGAAGACTGCGGTAACATTGATACATGACTCAAGTAAACCTGCCCACCGCACTTACCCTGTTACGGATAGCACTGATCCCATTTTTCGTTGTCGCCTTCTATCTTCCCTTGGAGTGGGGGAGAGTTGCTGCAGCGATACTGTTCGTGTTGGCCGCAGTGACTGACTGGCTGGATGGATATCTGGCCCGGAAGTGGCAGCAGGCTTCGTCATTCGGCGCCTTTCTCGATCCGGTGGCAGATAAATTGATGGTAGCTGCAGCGCTGGTATTGCTGGTCAGTGATATGCCGGAGTGGTTGGTGGCCATACCGGCAATTGTGATTATCGGAAGAGAAATTACCATATCGGCGCTACGGGAATGGATGGCCGAGATGGGAAATCGTACCAGCGTAGCGGTTTCGATGATCGGTAAGGTCAAGACCACCATGCAGATGACGGCCATACTGCTGCTACTCTACCGTGAACCAGTTGGTGAGTTCCCAACGACGGTCGTTGGACTGGTCCTGCTCTATGTGGCGATGTTGCTCACTCTATGGTCGATGGTGCTCTATCTGAGAGTAGCTTGGCCGGTGTTGAGGGATGGACTCTAGCGGAAATGCCTAATACTTTGGGTGGGAGTTATCCCAAGCAGTCTTTTGAACGATTGGGCACCATATCAAATGGCGGAGAGAGAGGGATTCGAACCCTCGATACGTTTCCGTATACACACTTTCCAGGCGTGCGCCTTCGACCACTCGGCCATCTCTCCATAGCACTGGAATTAGATTCAAGAACGGTCAAATATATACCGCTTTCGGTAGTCTATAAACAATGATTTTATAATCTGCCAATAATTTTTACTGTGAATACAAATAAGTCATATGGGCTACAATTTCGCGCTTCTTACAGATCCTACAATGTGGAAATTTCTGCAGGATGCATAAGTATTTGTGCGTCGTGGCGGTAGCGTGCTGTTAATAAATATTGGGAAGACGTGATGAAAGTTCTTGTTACAGGTGCGGCTGGGTTTATTGGTTCTACGTTGATATTGCGGTTGTTGGAGCGTGGCGATGAGGTGATCGGAATCGATAACCACAACGACTATTATGACCCCAAAATCAAAGAGGCGCGGTTGGCACGCTATGCAGGTCATCCGGCCTATACCCATCTGAGAATTGATCTTGGGGACCGGGAGGCGGTTGAAAGCGCCTTTGCAACCCACAAACCCAATCGGGTAGTCAACCTGGCGGCCCAGGCGGGTGTACGCTATTCGATTGAAAATCCGATGGCTTATGTCGATAGCAATATCGTCGGTTTTGTTCATATTCTGGAAGGGTGCCGGCATCATGGTGTCGAGCATTTTGTCTATGCCAGCAGCTCCAGTGTGTATGGCGCAAATACGGCCATGCCGTTTTCGGTGCACCAGAATGTTGATCACCCGATAAGTCTCTATGCGGCAAGTAAAAAATCAAATGAGTTGATGGCGCATGCCTATAGCCATCTGTACGAATTACCGACAACCGGACTGCGTTTCTTTACGGTCTATGGGCCATGGGGACGGCCCGATATGGCGCTCTTCAAGTTCACCAAGGCGATTCTGGCTGGAGAGCCGATTCAGGTCTTCAACTACGGTAAGCACCGCCGTGACTTCACCTATATCGACGATATCGTAGAGGGAGTGATCCGGGTGCTGGATCGGCCTGCAATGGGGAATGAAGAGTGGGATAGTGGCGATCCCGATCCCGGTACCAGCAAGGCACCATGGCGGGTCTACAATATTGGGAACAACAAGCCTGTTGAGTTGATGGACTACATCGAGGCGCTGGAGAACTCGTTGGGAATGACTGCAACGAAAGAGCTGTTGCCGCTGCAGGCAGGAGATGTGCCCGATACCTATGCCAATGTGGACGACCTGGTAGAGCAGTTTGATTACAAGCCTGAGACCACCGTGGCATCAGGAATCGAACGCTTTGTGCAGTGGTACAAAGAGTATTACAACATCTGATTGGGGCTAACCTGAGCCTTTAGCTCGTGCAGTTTTTTGATATCAAATCCCAGTTTCAGGGGGTTGAACAGGAAGTTCGGGATCGTATTGATCAGGTATTTCAGCATGGGCGCTATATTATGGGGCCTGAAGTTGAGGAGTTGGAGGCGGTCTTGCGGGCCTATGTAGGCGTTGAGCACTGCATTGCAGTGTCCAGTGGAACGGATGCACTTCTGTTGGCGCTGATGGCGGCAGATATTGGGCAAGGGGATGAGGTGATCACAACCCCGTTCAGCTTCTTTGCCACAGTAGAGGTGATCATGCTGTTGGGGGCAACCCCTCTTTTTGTGGATGTGGATCCAGAAAACTACAACCTCAACCCGCAGCAGCTGGAGAAGAAGGTCACGCCAAAGACCAAGGCGATCATTCCTGTGGACCTCTATGGCCAGTGTGCTGACTACGATCCAATCAATGAGGTTGCAGAGAGAAACAATCTGGTTGTGATCGAGGATGGTGCGCAGAGCTTTGGTGCGACCTACAAAGGACGCATGGCATGCAGCCTGGGTAATGTTGGCTGTACCAGCTTTTTTCCATCCAAGCCGCTCGGAGGGTTTGGTGATGGCGGTGCCTGTTTCACAAATGATCCCCAGTTCGCACAGCGGATCAGAGAGTTTCGAATACACGGACAGAGTAGACGGTATCAGCATGCCTCAATCGGTGTAAACGGACGACTCGATACCTTGCAAGCAGCCATGTTATTGGCAAAACTCCCCAAATTTCCACAGGAGGTGATTGCGAGAAGGGAAGTGGGTGAACGCTACTCCACGTTGTTATCTGAAGTGGCCTGCAGGACACCGCGCATTGAACCGTATAATCAGTCGGTATATGCACAGTACACCGTTCAGGTGGATGAGCGGGACAAAGTAGTGGCTGAGCTGAAGCAGAAAGATATCCCGACTGCAGTACACTATCCGCTGCCTTTGCATCATCAGCCAGCATTGCAGGCGAGAGGGGTGGGGGAGGTCAATTTGCCAGTGGCAGAGTCTCTTGCCCAGCGGGTACTGAGCCTTCCAATGCACCCCTATCTGACGGAGTCAGATCAACAGTTGGTGGTAGAAGGGTTGAAAGAGGCGTTGGGCTGAGCAGTTGATGGTGAAGTAATAAACAGTACTTGATGAGGGCGCTTACTTGAAATTATCTGATGTAAAACTAGCCATTATCGGTCTTGGCTATGTGGGGTTACCTCTGGCTGTCGAGTTTGGGCGGATTCGCTCGGTTGTTGGTTTTGATATCAACCAGCAGCGTATTGATGAGCTGGAATCAGGAGTTGATTCAACGCTGGAGACAACCGAAAAGGAGCTTCAGGCTGCCACACAGCTTAGCTTTACAACCGATCTGCAGGCCCTGAGGCAATGCAACTGCTTTATCGTCACCGTTCCGACACCAATCGATGACTATAAGCGGCCCGATCTTTCACCACTGATTAGTGCCAGCCGTTCTGTTGGATCAGTCCTCAAAGAAGGGGATGTTGTGATCTATGAGTCTACTGTCTATCCAGGGGCGACCGAAGAGGATTGTGTTCCTGTGCTTGAGAAGGAGTCGGGACTGAAGTTCAACGAGCAGTTCTATTGTGGTTACAGCCCAGAGCGGATCAATCCGGGGGATAAGGAACACCGTGTTACCACAATCAAGAAGGTGACATCCGGCTCAACACCCGAGGTGGCTGACTTTGTCAACGAACTCTATCTGCAAGTCATTACTGCGGGTACCCACAAGGCCAGCAGTATTCGAGTGGCGGAAGCGGCCAAGGTGATTGAGAATACTCAGCGTGATCTCAATATTGCGCTGGTCAATGAGCTGGCGCTGATCTTCAACCGTATGGGAATTGACACACAGGCCGTACTGGAGGCAGCGGGAAGTAAATGGAACTTCCTGCCGTTCCGGCCGGGGCTGGTTGGAGGGCACTGTATCGGAGTGGACCCGTACTACCTGACCCACAAGGCCGAGGCGATTGGTTATCACCCGCAGATCATTCTGGCCGGACGGCGAATGAATGATGGAATGGGTGAGTATGTAGTCAGCCAACTGGTCAAGGTGATGACCAAACGCCGTATTCAGGTCGATGGGGCACGAGTACTGGTTATGGGGCTTGCGTTCAAGGAGAACTGCCCGGATCTACGGAATACTCGGGTGACCGATATCATCAATGAGCTTGGTGAGTATGGCTGCAGCGTTGATGTCTACGACCCTTGGGTAAACCCGGAAGATGCCTCAGAAGAGTATGGAATTGAGCTGATTGGCGAACCCCAAACTTCCAGTTATGATGCGATTATACTGGCCGTCGCACACGATCAGTTCAGGGCACTGGGGGCCTCTCAAGTGCGCGCTTTAGGTAAAGCGGAACATGTGCTGTATGATGTGAAATATCTCTTCTCCAGTGAAGAGGTAGACTTACGGCTGTAACGCTCTTGACTCGCCTGCAATCTCAACGCAACAGCATCGCAAAATAGTGAATGTAACACCGGTGATATTGGCTGGCGGCTCCGGGACACGCCTCTGGCCCCTTTCTCGAGCATCCCTGCCCAAACAGTTTGTACCTCTCATTGGTGGAAAAAGCCTGCTGCAGGCTACTCTGGAGAGGACCAAATCGCTAAGCAGCCACGAAGATCACAAGACCTGGATTGTTGCCAGTGAGAAGCACCGCTTTCTTGTTGCCGAAGCGGCAGAGGCAGCCAGCATGGAGGTTGTCCATCTGCTTGAACCTGTAGGGCGCAATACCGCAGCAGCCATTGCGGTTTCGGCCTTGAATATCAGGCAGTCGCACGGAGGGGATCGACTGCTGCTGTTCGTACCGGCAGACCACCATATTCCAGATGTGGAACGTTTTGCTGAAACGATCGAAAGTGGTGTTGCGGAGGCAGAAAAAGGGTCCGTGGTCACCTTTGGCATTGAGCCTACCTTCCCCAGTACCGCCTATGGCTATATCAAACGGGCACATGGCTCCAATGAGAATCAGGCTGCTTTCGAAGTGGAGGAGTTTGTTGAAAAGCCCGACCTTGAGACGGCGGATCGCTATCTGTGTAGTGGACAGTACTACTGGAATGCCGGGATTTTTCTTGCCAAGGCGGACGTTCTGATCAATGCACTGGATGGCTATGCCGAGGATATTCTGGAGTCAAGTTGCAGTGCGGTAGAGAAGCAGCGTGTAAGTGGTGATTTTCACTACCTCGACCATGATGCATTTGCGGAGTGTCGTAGCGAGTCGATCGATTATGCGCTGCTGGAGAAGGTGGCGTCAGACCCTGATGGGCAATACTCCATTGCAGTGGTCCCTTTTAAAGGGGTTTGGAGTGATGTGGGTAGCTGGAATGCGGTTGCAGATCTCTCTCCCGGAGATGGTGAGAATAATCACGTATATGGGAAGGGAAGAGTACATTCCGCAGAAAATACCTATATCCATGCTCCACATCGACCTGTAGTGGCCCTAGGTACCAGTAATCTCCTGATTATCGATACCCAGGATGCGCTGCTTGTTGCAGATAACAGCCATGCCGAACAGGTCAAGGAGGTGGTTACTCAGCTCAAAGAAGAGGAGCTGCCGCAAGCGACTGAACATAGCCATACGGCACGCCCCTGGGGCACCTATGACTGTATCGATGAGGGATATCGATTCAAGGTCAAGCGGATTACGGTGAAACCCGGGGCCAGTCTCAGTTTACAGATGCACCATCACAGGGCTGAACACTGGATTGTAGTGAAGGGAACCGCAAAGGTGACTCGAGGAGAGGAAGAACTTCTGCTCAGTGAAAATGAGTCCATTCATATTCCGGTAGGTGCCCGACATCGGCTTGAAAACCCCGGGAAACTGCTTCTGGAGATGATCGAAGTGCAGTCGGGGAGTTATCTTGGAGAGGATGATATTGTTCGTTTTGAGGATATTTATGGGCGGTAAGCCACTTTGCTGGCTTGGCAACGGTGTAGCAGAATGAGTACTGGCGCCAAAATTATTTCTGATCGAAAAATCCGTTTTGGTTTGGTGGGGTGTGGCCGTATCGCCCAAAAGCACTTCGAGGCGGTCAAGAAGCATGGGGATCAGATTGAGCTGGCAGCAGTCTGTGATGCAGACTCCGGCGTTCTGCAGAGGGCGAGTGAGGCCACCGGGGCTGCGCCTTACGGTGATCTCCAATCCATGCTGGAACAGTCGGATGTTGATCTGGTGACCATCTGTACACCCAGCGGCCAACATCCGGAGCAGGCCATTCAGTGTGCCAGAGCAGGGCGTCATATCATGACCGAAAAACCGATGGCGACCCGTTGGAAAGACGGACTGTCCATGGTACAGGCGTGTGATGAAGCTGGTGTCCGCCTCTTCGTGGTGAAGCAGAATCGGCGTAATGCCACCTTGCAGTTACTCAAGAAGGCAGTGGATGAAGGGCGGTTCGGGCGGATCTTCATGGTCCATGTCAACGTTTTCTGGACCCGTCCACAGGAGTACTATGACAGTGCCGGTTGGCGTGGCACCTGGGAGTTTGATGGTGGTGCACTGATGAATCAGGCAAGCCACTATGTCGATCTGCTCGATTGGCTGATTGGACCAGTCCATAGCGTACAGGCAATGACGGGAACCTTGGCGCGCAATATCGAGGTGGAGGATACCGCCGTGATGAATGTTCGGTGGCGCTCCGGTGCGTTGGGT
This sequence comes from uncultured Piscirickettsiaceae bacterium, assembly GCA_964344785.1. Lineage (GTDB taxonomy): Bacteria > Pseudomonadota > Gammaproteobacteria > Thiopontia. The sequence goes on along the minus strand of CAYFOR010000001.1, from coordinate 55,314 downwards.
TCCATGAGCGTCACCATGCTCACCTATCCTAAAAATATGGAAGGTTCCATCACCATCATCGGTGAGAAGGGGACGGTACGGGTTGGTGGTGTAGCCGTGAATGAGATTCAGCACTGGGAGTTTGATGAGCCGCGGGAAGAGGATGAAAAAATCCGTGAAGCAAGCTATCAGACCACCTCCGTATATGGTTTTGGTCATCCGCTCTACTACCATAATGTGATCCAGACGCTACGTGGCGAGGCAGGGCCAGAGACCGATGGTAGGGAAGGATTGCGTTCACTTGAACTGCTGATCGCAGCATATCTTTCGGCGCGTGATGGAAAACAGGTCTCACTGCCGTTGGAGCTTTGACGCTTGGATAATATCAACATTCACCCTTCCGCTATTGTAGATGAGGGTGCGACTATTGGTGATGGTACTGCAATTTGGCACTGGGTACATGTCTGTTCTGGAGCGAGGATTGGTGCTGGTTGCTCCTTAGGGCAAAATGTCTTTGTCGGCAATGAGGCGATAATTGGAGACAATGCACGGATCCAGAATAATGTCTCCCTTTATGATCGTGTGGTGCTGGAAGAGGATGTCTTTTGTGGTCCAAGCATGGTCTTTACCAATGTGATCAATCCGCGTGCCCATGTCTCCCGCAAACATGAATATCGTGAGACTCGGGTCAAGCGGGGCGCCACAATCGGAGCGAATGCCACCATCATCTGTGGCAACACGTTGGGACGGTACTGCCTGATCGGGGCTGGTGCGGTGGTAACACGGGATATTCCTGATCATGCATTGATGGTGGGAAACCCTGCCAGGCAGAAGGGGTGGGCCTGCAGCTGTGGAGTAAAACTGGATGAACAGCTCGCCTGCCCGGAGTGTGGGACACGTTATCAGAAGGGGGATGACGGGCTGGAGCCAATCCGTTCATGAGCCGTTTTTTCCCCTATGCCCGTCAGCAGATCGATGAGGATGACGTGGCTGCGGTATCGGCAGTCTTGATGGGGGATTATCTAACGACCGGCCCAGCCGTAAGCGCTTTCGAAGAGGCGCTTGCCAAACAGGTTGAGAGTCGACATGCAGTCGCTTGCGCGAATGGTACTGCCGCACTGCACTTGGCCGCGATGGTCCTCGGTATTGGGCCTGGTGATTGGGTTGTAGTACCTGCGGTTACCTTTCTGTCCACTGCCAATGCCATCCGTTTTGTCGGTGGAGAGGTGGTATTTGCCGATGTAGACCCGGATACGGGGTTGATGAACGTAGAGACCCTCAAGAATGCAGTAGAACGGGCAGAAGGCCCGGTCAAAGCGGTCTTTCCGGTTCACCTGAACGGACAGTGTGTGGAGATGGAGCCTTTGGCCCAGTATGCCCGGCAACATGGATTGTATGTTGTTGAGGATGGATGTCATGCACTGGGAACACGTTATAGAAGCCGCGATGGTAGCAACTATGCTGTCGGTGACTGTGCCCATAGTGATCTCACCATTTTCTCGTTTCACCCGGTAAAACATATTGCCATGGGTGAAGGGGGAGCGGTCACTTGTAATGATGATGCAATGGCTGCACGTGCATCGCTGCTGCGTAATCATGGGATGACACGTGACGCCCGGCAGTGGCAGGACCAGACACAGGGGTTTGGGAGTGATGAGAGTGCCAACCCGTGGTATTACGAGATGCAGGAGCTGGGTTATAACTACCGTGCCAGTGATATTCACTGCGCATTGGGATTGAGTCAGCTGGGTAAGCTCTCCCGCTTTCTGCAGCGGCGCCGCCAGATTGAGTCACAATATGATCAACTGCTGGAAGCGGCAGCACCAGTTCTGGTACCGGTCAGGAAGCAGCAGTTCAGTGACAATGCGCTACACCTCTATCCTGTATTGATCGATTTTGAGGGGTTGGGGCGTGAGCGTGGCGAGATGATGAGAGGGCTGTCCCAGCGTGGGATCGGCACACAGGTGCACTACCTTCCCATCAATCGGCAACCCTACTATTGCAACCGTTATGGGGAGAGCCAGCTGGATGGCGCAGACCGCTACTATGCTCGTACCCTCTCCATCCCCTTCTATCCATCCCTGCAGGATGCGGATGTGGAGTTTATCGCTGCTGGGTTGATGGAAGAGTTAGGGGTAGACTGACCATTCCCTGAGAAAGACTGCTCTACCTTATAGACTGAAACAAGAAGGATACAAGCCAGTGTCACAAACCGTATTAGTCGTTGCTGCCCATCCGGATGATGAAGTGCTCGGTTGCGGAGGGACCATTGCACGCCATGTGATGGAAGGGGACCGTGTCTCTGTTTTGATTGTTGCCGAGGGGGCCACTTCCAGAAAAGGTGGGGAGGAAGCTGATGGTGCCTCGGATGAGGTTGATCGGTTGAAGCAGGCGGCATGTCAGGTATCCGATATCCTAGGATATGATGATCCAACGTTTCTCTGCTTTCCAGATAACCGTCTTGATCGGGGGGACCTGCTGGATGTGATCAAGCCGATTGAAGCAGTCATCCAGGAGGTGGATCCGGATATCATCTACACTCATCATGGTGGGGATCTGAATGTAGATCATCGTATCGTGCATCAGGCCGTGATCACCGCAACACGTCCGATGCCGGGCACGCATAAACGCTCCATCTACTGTTTTGAGACGCTGTCCAGTACGGAGTGGTCCGTCCCCTCAGTGGATCAAACGGGCTTTCGCCCTGTCCGCTATGTCGATATATCGCAGCAACTGGAGCAAAAGATGGAGGCACTTGAGGCCTATGCAGATGAGATGAGGCCATTTCCTCACCCCCGGTCTATGGAAGGGGTACGTCATCTGGCCGGATTTCGGGGTTGTAGTGTCGGTTGTATGGCGGCCGAGGCCTTTGTGGTGATTCGTGAGCTTTGGTGACCTCTGGCGTGGTTGCAGGGAACAGGAAACAGGAAGAGGGTAAATGAAGAGCCGATATTGAGCTACGGATTTGGAAAAGTGTTTGGTAACGCGGTTCTGTGTAAAACAAAAAATGCCTAAATTGGTAGGTGTTGGTAATTATTGGGTGGTAGTTAAATGAATTTTTCTAGTAAATCTTTTTTGTCCGGAATGGAAGCGGAGTACATGAATGACAGTGCCATTCTGGTAACGGGTGGTACCGGTTCTTTCGGTAAGGCCTTTATTCGGTATGTGCTGGAGAACTACAGCCCAAGAAAGATCGTGGTCTACTCTCGTGACGAACTCAAGCAGTATGAAATGGCTGCCGAGTTTGAAGAGTACAAGAAACAGATCCGCTTCTATATTGGCGATGTGCGTGATCAGGAGCGGCTAGTGATGGCGATGCGCGGAGTCGACTATGTGATCCATGCGGCAGCCCTGAAGCATGTACCAATTGCTGAGTACAATCCGTTTGAGTGTGTCAATACCAACATCATTGGTACAGAGAATGTCTGCAGGGCAGCCATACGCTGTGGTGTAAAGCGTATGGTGGCACTTTCAACAGACAAGGCCGCAAGTCCGCTCAATCTCTATGGTGCGACTAAACTGGCGGCGGACAAGATCTGTATTGCCGCGAATGCGATGAGTGGCGAGAGCAAGACCTCCTTTGCCGTGGTTCGATATGGAAATGTGGTCGGTTCACGCGGCAGTGTTGTTCCGCTGTTTCAGCGATTGGTTGCCGAAGGGGTTGAAAGCCTGCCGATCACCGATGAGCGTATGACCCGTTTCTGGATCACCCTGCGTCAGGGTGTGGAGTTTGTGCTCTCGTCTTTAACCTCGATGCAGGGGGGAGAGCTGTTTGTGCCCAAGATCCCCAGTATGAAGATTGTTGATCTGGCTGATGCACTGGCACCAGGACTGCCAACACACCTGATTGGTATTCGTCCCGGAGAAAAGCTGCATGAACTGATGATTACCAAGGATGACGCACACAATGCGGTTGAGCTGGATGACCGTTATATTATTGAACCGATGTTCCATGAGTGGGCCTATACCAGTTGGAGCGAGAAAGGGGCCACAGCGATTGAAGGGGAGTTTGAGTATGCAAGTAATCTCAATTCAATGTGGCTGGATGAAGTGGCACTCAAGGAGATGATGGCGGATTGAGCCAGATTTGATGCTGTGTTCTAGGGGTGAGGGCGTGCTGTGAATGTTGACCAGTACCAACTGGATGGGCAGCGTATCCGCTTGCGGCAGTTACGTCTGGATGAAATCACAGAGTGCTACTGCAAGTGGATGAACAATCCCGAGATCAACCGTTATCTGGAGAGCCGTTATCGAGTTTGGGATAGAGAGTCCCTTCGTGACTATGTCACGTCGATGGAGAAGGATAAAAACAGTTATCTGTTTGCGGTCGCCACCATAGAGGATGACCAGCACATTGGCAACATCAAGCTGGGGCCAGTGGACTGGAACCATCGTCGCGGCAGCATTGGTATTCTGATTGGGGATAGCCGGAGCCATGGAAAGGGGTTTGGCGGTGAGGCGATCATGCTGCTGGCACGGTTTGCCTTTCAGGAGCTGGAGCTAAACAAGGTGACAGCATCCGCCTATGTGGTCAACCGACCTTCGGTCAGGCTCTTCGAGAAACTCAATTTTGCCACTGAAGGGGTCCGCAGAGGTCACGCGTTTTGTGATAACGAGTTTGTGGACTGTATTGAGTTTGGTCTATTACGTAGTGAGTGGTTAGCGCAAAATGGCTAGGCGTGTAGTTGCGGTTCTTGGGTTGGGCTCCATTGGTCTGCGTCATGCAACTAACCTCATTGAGCTTGGTGCGGAGGTGATCGGGTTTGACCCTGACACGCAGCGGCAAGCCATGCTCGAAGAGAAGGGGGGGCGGACTGTTGACAGTGTCGAGGCCGCTCTTCGAGGAGGCGAAGCGGTTGTTGTTGCAACACCGAATGCGCACCATATTGATCATTGCGCCGCAGCCCTGGATCAGGAGTGCCACATCTTTGTAGAGAAGCCACTGGCACATACCATAGAGGGGCTGGATGCACTGGTTGAGGCTGCTGCCAGTACTGGACGGGTCTTTTTTGTAGGGCAGAATCTGCGTTACCACCCTGGTGTTCGCAAGGCAAAGTCACTGATTGAGTCTAACGCGATTGGAGAGATACTCTGGAGTCGGCTGATGTGTGGCTCCTATCTGCCCGATTGGCGACCGGATAGTGATTATCGAAAAGGGTATGCCGCTGATCCGAAGAGCGGTGGTGTGCTGTTTGACTCCATTCATGAACTCGATCTGGCCAACTATCTTTTTGGAGCGGGTGAGACGGTGGCATGCGAGGCGAGAACCAGTGGTCAACTGGAGATCGAAAGTGACGACTGTGCGGATATCATGTTGCGTCATCCTGATGGTTTGGTTTCGGTTACTCACGTGGATTACATCACCCGTCCAAAATACAGGGTAACGGAAATTTGTGGCTCAAGCGGCTTTCTACGCCTGGAGATCAGCAACCGTCGTCTTCAGCATACGTCAACCGATGGTACCCTGCTCAATCAGTGGGTGTGGGAGAGTAGTGCAGCAGAGGACTACAAGGTAGAGATGGCATCTTTTCTTGCTTGTGTTGAAGGGCAAGAGAAGCCCGCATGTGATGGGGTGGAGGCTGCCCGTATCCTGCACGAGACCGTTCGTGCACGTCGTATGGCAGGTCTTCCCGGTTAACGGAACCCAGTCAGTGGCCGGAGGCTGGGTCTTTCGCGTTGCTTCGACACCAGAAGTGGGAGGGGGGCATCTGGCGCGTTGCCTTACATTGGCAAAGGAGCTTAAACGCCTTCAGCCGGTTCATTTTGTATTGGATCCCGGCGGTGAATCATGGGCTGAAAGGATCGAGGCAGAAGGGATGGGCATCTCCTATAGTGGACAAATGTTGCCGGATCTTGCCTCGTTCCGTGGGGTTTTGATGGATGGTTACAGTTTCAGTGAGGCGCAGCGAAAGGAGTGGAAGGGACGTTGCGGTGTTTTGGCCCAGATCGACGATCTCGGTACGGCCTCGGAGCAAGCGGACCTGATCATTGCGCCGAGCCTGCACGTTGTACCTCACCATCTGATCGGAGATTCCCGTCTGCTTTCTGGTGCTCGCTATGCGTTGCTCGATCCCTGCTACGCGGGACTTCGTGAACCTGAAGGTGAGGTTGACAGTGTACTCCTCGCCTTTGGTCTGCGTGATTCACATAATCTGAGTAGTTTGGCCCTGCAGGCTCTGGAGCAGACTGGTTTCAAGGGGAAAGTGGCGATCGCAATTGGCAGTGGTGCGCCCCATCTTGCAGCATTACGTAATGCCGTTTCGATGGGAAGGGTGGAAGTTGAGTTGTATGTCGATACCAGGGCAATGTGTGAGTTGATGTCTTCAGTACAGCTGGTTATGGGTGCTGGTGGTGTCAGTCTGTTTGAGCGCATGGCTGCCGGCAGACCTTCACTGTCTGTGATTGTGGCCGACAATCAACGTAATCAGGTGGAGTGGGCTGTGGAACAGGGGGCTACCCAAAACCTGGGTATCGCTTCGGGGCTTACGGTCGAGATGATGATGAATCAGCTCCAAGCACTGCTTCAAGACTGCTCTAGGCGAGGAGAGATGGCCAGAATGGGACGTGGGGCCGTCGATGGGGGAGGAGGCAGGCGAGTAGCGGCAGTCATGAGTGAATATTCCGTTTGAATAAGAGAGAAAAGTGATGAAGCTCGAAATGGAAGAGACGGATCGTGTGGCATCCATCCCATTTGGGCGCCGCAGAATTGGCCCGGATGCACCGGTTGTGGTGATTGCCGAGATTGGAGTCAACCATGAGGGGAGTGTCGAGCAGTGTGCCAGGATGGTCGAAGAGGCGGCTCGTGCCGGGGCAGACGCCATCAAGTTGCAGACCATCGATGCCGATGAGAACTATGTGGTAGGCAGTGAGAGTCATAAGGTATTCAAGGGGGCGGGCCTGACCCGTGAAGAGACCGCCAGGATGTTTGAATTGGCCCGTTCATTGGGTATGGAGCCACTCACTACCGCAGGTGATTTCAACACCCTGCAATGGGTTGAGGCACTGCAGCCAGCCGCACACAAGGTTTCATCGGGATTGCTGACCCATCTCCCGCTGATTCGCCGTATTGCCGGCTACAGCAGGCCCATTCTGATCTCCAGTGGTATGGCAGAGGAGGCAGAGCTTGATACCGCACTAAAGATGGTACGGCAGGAGGGGGCGGACAAGATTGCCCTCTTTCAGTGTACCTCCCTCTACCCGGCACCTCCTGAAACACTCAATCTCGCGACTATGGAGCGGATGTCTAGGAAGTGGGAAGTACCGGTCGGCTTTTCGGACCACTCGCTGGGAGATGAAGCGGCGGCACTTGCTGTTGCGGCCGGAGCGAGCATGATTGAGAAACACTTTACTCTGGACCCCTCACGTAGTGGTTTGGATCATCATATCTCGGTTGATCCTGAGGGTCTGCGCAGATTGGTAACCCGGGTACGTCAGGCAGAGACTGTGATGGGAAAACACGTCGGCAAAGAGAGTGCTGAGATTCTGGGTGGGACACGAAAGAAATTCATGCGTTGTCTGGTTGTGCGTCGTGCATTGGCTGCAGGTGAGCGGTTTACAGAGGAGAATTTGACGGTCAAACGTCCTTTGCCAGAGCACAGAGGACTGGAGCCCGCACGTTATGATGAGGTGCTGGGCTGCCGGGCCGTTCGCGATCTGGCAGTGGATGAACCGGTAACTGAGGGGCTGTTCGAATAAAGAGCCTGCGGTTGCACTACGGTAGTGACTACCGGTCAACTTGCAGTGAAGTGATCCGAATATGGCCTTTTGTGACTCTATCCTTGGAATTCGTTGAGAAACTATCGTGAGCTTTACTATTCTATTGACATGTGTAGGCGGTGAGATGGCCCCGCAAATGATCCAGGGGCTTAAAGAGAGCCAACGCCATGATATCAAGGTTGTGGGTGTGGACGCCCAGGAGAGCGCCATCGGCCGTCACTTTTGTGACCACTTCGCACTGACTCCGATGGGTGCAGAGCCGGGTTATGTGGACGCCATTATCGAGATTGCAGAGCGTTTTCAGGTGGATCTGATTCTGCCTACTTCGGATGAAGAGGCGCTTGCGCTTGCCGAAGCGCGACAGCGTGTTGAGTCGGGTGAACGGATTCTGGCCTGTGCGCCGACGGAGGTGGTACAGACGGTCTCCAGCAAGGTAGAGACCTACCGCCGCCTTGAGTTATTGGGGGTAAAGATGCCTGCCTGGAAAGAGACTACAAGTATTACCTCACTGGAGGCAGTGATTGCTGACTTTGCAAAGGAGCTTCCCGAGTTTGTGATCAAACCCTCTTCGGAGCGGGGAGGACGGGGGGTCTGTGTGATCCGCAGTGATATTGAAGGGGAGCAGCGGTTTGATGACCGACGTGAGATCCATATGGATCTGGAGCACTTCAAGAACCGCTATCTGCAAGGGTTCTCGGAGTCATTTCCTGTACTGGTAATGGAACGACTTGAAGAACCGGTACATGATCTTGATATGCTGGCATGGAAGGGGGAACCGATGCGTGTGGTTGCTCGCAGGCGTATTGATTCCGCAGTACCCAATGAGGGGCATACACTGGTTGATGCTCCCGAGTTGCAGCAACTGGGAGAGCAGCTGATCAAAGGGTTCAACCTCTCCTGGCTTTACGATTGCGATGTGATGTACGACCGCCAGGGAAACCCCTGTGTACTGGAGATCAATCCCCGGCAAAGTGGCAGTGTTGTGGTCAGTATTGCTGCAGGGGTGCCACTGCTGGAGGATGTGGTCTCGCTGGCCAAGGGGGAACCGTTGCCTGAGGTGGATGTTCCGTTGGGAAGCAGAGTGGTCCCCTACAAATCTCTCCGTGTGGTGAGCAAATGAGGCCGAGAATTACCATTCTGGAAGCGATACACCCTGACGGGGTGGACCGTATGGCGCAGTTTGCAGAAGTACATCTCTCACTTGGGCTTGAGCGTGCCGCTGTGTTGGACGCCGTTGCGAAGTCGGATGCAGTTGTTGTCAAGAGTGTAGTTCAGGTGGATGGTCAACTTTTCAAGCATGCTCCGAAGCTTCAGGTAGTGGGCCGGGCAGGTACTGGAGTTGATAATATTGACTTGGATGAAGCGCAGCGTCGCGGTATTGCGGTCCATACCGTGCCTGCGGGAAACAGTATTTCAGGTGCGGAGTATGCAGTAGGACAGATTCTCTCACTGTGTCGCCGTTTTCCTGAGGCGGAACGCTTTATCGCAAGCGGGGACTTTCGGCGCCATCTGCTTGAAGGGAGAGAGTTGCAGTGTCTCACGGTCGGGCTGGTCGGGCTTGGGCGTGTGGGTCTGGCAGTGGCGGAGAGGCTGGCACCGTTTGGCTGTAAATTGCTGGGGTATGACCCAGGTAGTGCCGGACATGAACGCTTTATTGAGCTGGGGGGGGAACTGGTCGATGACTTTGAGTCGATGCTGCCACGGCTTGACCTGCTCTCATTTCATGCGCGCCTAACCAGTGACAACCGTCATATGCTGGGGCGTGACCAGTTTTCCAAAGTGCGTTCCGGGTTATTGCTGGTCAACAGTGCCAGAGCGGCTCTCATTGATGAAGAGGCGCTGTTGGAGGCGCTGAACTCAGAACAAATCGGTTGGGCCGCGCTTGACGTGCTGGATCCCGAACCTCCCTTTGATGCCAGTCCTGAAGCGCACAACTATTCTCACCCACTTCTCGCCCACCCAAGGGTGACCGTGACACCACACATGGCAGCCTCTACGCTGGATGCTCAGCGCCGTATTGCAATCGATCTGGCGGAACAGCTTCATGGAGTGTTGATCGCTTGAGCATGGAGACGCATGGTCAACGTGGGCGCGTTGTTGCCATCATCCAGGCGCGTATGACTTCATCACGATTGCCGGGGAAGGTGCTGATGGATATCTGTGGAAGACCAGCTCTGCAACGCATGCTGGAGCGGGTGTTGCGGGCTCGTCGTATTGATCAGGTGGTAGTGGCCACTACGGTCAATGCCACCGATGACCCGGTGGTGGAGCTGTGTGACTCACTTGCAGTGAAAACCTTTCGTGGGGATGAGCAGAATGTTCTGGGACGCTTTCTGGCAGCGGCTGACGAAAATGGAGCAGAATCGGTTGTGCGCCTCACAGCAGACTGCCCGATGATTGATCCGGAGTTGATTGACGAGATTGTCACCGCCTACGAAGTTGGAGAGGCGGATTATGTCTCAAATTGCAATGTGCGAACCTACCCGGATGGCCTGGATGTGGAGGTATTTACCATGGATGCTTTGCGAGAGGCAGACCGTAGCGTAGAGCAGCCGTTTCCCCGTGAGCATGTGACTCCCTATATTCGTGGCAGCCATCCACAATATGGTGCAGGTGATTTTCATCGTGAACAGGTCACTTTCATGACGGACCTTGGACACCTTCGCTGGACCCTGGATACTGCAGAGGATATGGAGCGCATTCGAGCGCTGGTGTGCAATCTTCCGGAAGAGTATAGCTGGCTGGATGCCTTGTCTTTGGCAACACGCAGGCCAGAGTTGCTTGGTGTCGAGCAGTAAAGCTGGAGTATGGAGTCAAAACGGGTACTGGTGACGGGTGCTGGCGGTTTTTCCGGTCAGTCGGTTATGGCGCAGCTGAAGCGCCTGGGTTGGGAGGTGGTTCCACTGCTGCGCAGATCCTCTGGGATGTCTGGAGAGAGGGTTGTAGACTTTGATAGTGCAGATGCAGCAGCCCTGCTGGAGGGGTTGCCGCCCTGCAATGCCATTGTTCATCTGGCTACACGGGTCGATTTCTCCCCGGATGCAGAGCTGAAGCAGTTCTTTGGAACCAACGTACTGGCGACAACGCTTCTGGCGAATCTGGCCCGGCGTTGGGATGCTCACTTTGTGCTGGCCTCAGGCACGCTGGTTCATGGCGCGATGACCAGGGTTGACGCTTCAACTCCTCTTTCTCCAGCCATTCCCTACGCTGAAGCAAAGCTGTTGGCAGAGCAAATCGTGACTGCCAGTGTCGATCGCTATGCCATCTTGCGCATTGCCGGGATTTATGGCTATGGAGGTCCCGCACATCTGGGGCTGAATCGTGCAATCAGCGCTGCAGTGGATTCAGAAGAGGTGCCGGAGCTCTATGGTGATGGGCTTGGTAAGCGCAACTACATTTATGTCGACGACCTGGCGGATAGTGTGGCTACTGTGATTGAACAGCGGATTGAGGGCGTGCATCTTGTTGCTGGAAGGGAGCCGCTCACCATTGCACAGATGCTGCAACAGCTGTGTGACACCTTCATTCCCGGCAGTGAACCGCTGCGGTTATCGGGGGGGCGCTCGGTTGACAGTGTCGTTGAGCCATCTCCGGCCCTGCCAGCAGGACACACCTTCCTGGAATCACTGGAACAGATCAAATCGCAGTATGGAAGATAAGGCGTTTCGCTGCGTAGATGCAGCTGGAGGATATAAGAGTGCCGATCCTCTTCCTAATGAGGAGGAGCTGACAGCGTTCTATCACCAGCGTTATTACCAGCAATCGGAGAGCCGCTCCTATCAACGCAGCTATAGTGATGAGGAGTTGGCACACAAGAGGCTCTGTGCAGACCAGCACGTCTATGCAATTGAACACTCGCTTCAAACCAGAGCAGGGGTGCCGCTACGGAAGCTGTTGGATGTTGGCTGCGGAGAGGGGTATGTACTGGCGTCGGCGGCTGATCGAGGATGGGAAGTGAGCGGAATCGATTTTTCTGGTTTCGCGGTTGAAAATCTTAACCCTCAAGTGGCAGAGCAGGTTCGTGTCGGGGACGCCTACCGCCTGTTGGAAGAGGCGGTGGATCGTGGCGAGCGCTACCATGCCTGTACCCTGAACAACGTGCTGGAGCATGTACTGGACCCCGAGGCACTGATTCAGCGGCTTGCCACCATCGTAGAGCCTGGTGGCGTCCTCGTCGTAACGGTTCCCAACGACTATAGTGACATGCAGCAGCGTCTGTTGGAGATAGGACATGTGGACCGGGAGTACTGGTTCTCTCCACCGCAACACCTTCACTACTTCAACTGCAACACGTTGCCCCATTTTTTTGAGGAAGCGGGCTGCAAGGTGCTGGACCTCTATGGCGGTTTTCCGATAGAGCTCTTCCTCTTTCATCCGGCTTCGAACTATGTGAACGACCAGACTCAGGGAAAAGCGGCCCATCATGCAAGAGTCACCATGGACCTGATGATGGCTGGGCAGGGGATGGAGCACTTCCACAATCTGGGGCGTGCCATGGCAAAGTGCGGTATTGGCCGAACCCTTACCATTGTTGTTCGCACCGGAGCCGTGTAGGTGAGAGTTGGCATCCTCTCCGATATACATGCCAACCTTACCGCGTTAGAAGAGGTCTTAAAGGCTGCCGAGAGAGAGGAGATCAGCCACTGGTTTTTTCTGGGTGATCTGGTGGGGTACTACTATTGGCCCGTACGGTGCCTTGAGCGACTGGAACAGGTCGATGCAGTGATGATCGGAGGTAATCATGAGCGCATGCTCTGTATGGCAAGGCAAAATCCGACCTATCGTTTGATGTTGAGAGGCCGTTACGGCAATGGTATCGAAGCCGCATTGGAACAGTGCACAGAGGCACAGTTGGATCAGCTCTGTACTCTTCCTGAGTCACGTGAACTGGAGCTGGAAGGAGTGCGGATGTTGCTGTGTCATGGTACGCCATGGGATGCGGATGCCTATCTCTATCCTGATGCAGATGAAGAGGTGCTGGAACGGGTGGCGAATGGCTATGACATGGTGTTTTACGGCCATACCCACTACCCGCTGGTGTGGCAGGGAGCGAGTGGCATGGTAGTGAATCCGGGCTCGGTCGGGCAGCCGCGAAACCACCGACCAGGTGCGCACTGGGCAGTTGTGGACCTGACTACCAGGCAGGTGGAACACCGGGTGGAGCCCTATGATATCAAGAGGGTTCAATACGAGTGTTCCCGCCGTGATCCCGGTCTCGACTATCTGAGAACAGTGTTGGAAAGGACAGAACAGGCGTGAGCGAACCTAAAAGTGTACTGGTCACCGCTGCCAATGGTGATCTTGCCGAGGCGGTGTGCGGTGTCTTTGCAGATGCCATGCCGGATACCTTGGTACATAGTGTGGATGCAGGTGATGCATGGCCTGCAGAGGCCATATACTGCTCGAATGCGAGGGTACCGAGAGGCGACCATCCAGATTACATCAAGGCATTGAGCAAACGTGCCGAGGAGGTTGGTGCCGAGTGGGTGATTCCTTGCAACGATACCGAGCTTCTACGTCTTGCCCAGGCACAGCGTGATGGTGAGTGTGACCTGCCACTAATGATGCCACAGCCCCATCTGGTGGAGGCGTTCGTTGACAAGTTGCGTGGTGCGCACTGGCTGGAGTCTCATGGTTTGCCTACGCTACCGACCAAACCGTTGTCACAGGCCGTTGCAGAGGAGTTGCCACTCATTGCCAAGCCACGGGCAGGATCAGGGTCGTCCGGAGTCATTCTGGTTACGACAGAGGCGTTACTGGTGGGGTTGCAGACCCAGTTTGGTGATGATTATGTGGCACAGGGATACCTGTCGGATGCCGAACAGGAGTATACCTGTGCAGTATTGCGTATATCCGGTGAGGTGCGAACCCTGATACTGCGGAGAAAGCTCGATGCCGGGAGAACCATCGCGGCAATTGTCGAAGATCTGCCTGAGGTTGCTGAGATGCTGTGCCACCTTGCAGAAGCTGCAGATCTTCAGGGGCCACTCAATGTACAGCTACGTATGGGAGCGGATGGGCCGGGGATTTTCGAGATCAATCCACGTATTTCCAGCACCGTAAAAATGAGACATCTCCTCGGCTTTCAGGACTTGATCTGGATGGTGCGTGCCGCAGCGGGCGATTATTCGATTCCAGAGGTTCGGCTAGAGTCGGGAGCCAGTGTCTACCGGCTTAGCAGAGAGATCGTCCGCCCTCAATAATAGCGACAAGATATAGAGATGACCGTCAACCGTTTCGACCACTCCAACCGGCTCTATCAGCGGGCGCTCAACACCATCCCGCTTGCCTCCCAGACTTTCTCCAAGTCTGCCATGATGTATGTGCGAGGTGCTTCTCCATTGTTCATGGAGCGTGGTGAAGGCGCATGGGTATGGGACCCTGATGACAATCGCTATGTGGATTTTGTATTGGGGTTGATGCCTGTGGTTCTGGGCTATCGTGACCCTGATGTGGATGCGGCAATCCGTGCCCAGCTGGATAAAGGAATTGTCTTCTCGCTGCCCAGCGAACTGGAGATGGTTCTTGCTGAGCGACTGGTGAGGCTGATTCCTTGCGCAGAGATGGTGCGTTTCGGAAAAAATGGTTCTGATGCAACCAGCGCCGCAATCCGTCTGGCGCGAGCTCATACCGGGCGTGATCGGGTCGCCGTGGCCGGATATCATGGCTGGCATGACTGGTATATCGGCTCTACTGCCCGCCACCTGGGCGTACCGGGGGCTGTGCGCGAATTGACCGACACGTTCTCGTATAACGATGCCGACTCTCTGGAAAAACTGCTTAAGACATCCCCTGAAGCCTATGCGGCCGTGATCCTTGAACCTGCCGGGGTGGCTGCACCGGAACCGGGGTACCTGGAGCGAATTCGGGAGCTGACCGAGAAATATGGAGTGGTACTGGTCTTTGACGAGATCGTGACCGGTTTTCGCATTGATATGGGAGGCGCACAGGCCAAATACGGGGTGACCCCCGACCTTGCCACCTTCGGCAAAGCGATGGCCAATGGAATGCCGATCTCCGCGATCGTTGGAAAGCGTGAAATCATGCGGTTTATGGAGGATATCTTCTTCTCTGGAACCTTTGGTGGTGAGGCACTTTCGCTGGCAGCTTCGATCGCTACACTGGACAAGCTGGAACGGGTGGAGGCTCCCGAGCAGTTTGCACAGTTTGGTAACCGGATCTTTTCCGAACTGGGAGCAGTGATTGAAAAGAGTGGTGTACAGGAAGTTGTCGGGTTGCAGGGGGTCGAGTGGTGGCCCCGTTTTGCGGTGAAAGGGGTGGATGGGGTTGAGCCCACGATGGTTACCAGTCTGTTGCGTCAGGAGTTGGTGGCCAATGGAGTCCTGATGGGCGGGGGGTTCAACCTCAGTTATGCCCATTGCAGCGATCCAGAGGTGTTGGGGCACACCCTTCACGGAATTGAACAGGCACTTGGCACCCTACAATCCCATTTGAATACGGATGCCCCTGAAAAACAGTTGCTGGGAGAACCGATCCAGCCCGTTTTTCAGGTGCGTAAATAGAGGATAGGGGGCAGACTCTCGTGGGAAAGCCGGTGTTTCTGGACTGTGCACAGGCGCAGGTTGGGCCAAATGGGGTGGTTGATTACCACTGGCCGGTTGCCCGTTCAGAGATATTGGCGGTGCGTGATGTAACCGTTCAGGGGTTGGTTGGGCTGGTGCGTCAATTACAGGCTGAGGGTCGAGGTGAGGCGGCAGAGATTCTGTTGGTGCTGATCTTCATCATCAACACAGAGATCATGTCACTCTATCAAGCTTGGGGCGTGGTACGTCGCAGTCGGGAAGCAGGGCGTGAGCTGATACTTCCACAGAATGAAAGGTTGTTTTCGGCGCTGTATGAAGGCAGCGTGCCGGCTTCGCCTCCGATGCTGCGTGAACTGTTGAGCGGACCTTTTCGGCCCAGAAAGCTGCGACTCCCACTGCGTGTTGCACGCGGCTGGCTGATGCGTTTTGTGGACTCCATATCACGCTATCCTCTCCTTGGGGTGGACTACAATCGCGATATCGTGACCATGACTTTGTCGCCGCTGATTCAGAGTCATGCCGAGAAGTGTGGTGAACGGGTCGTTTATCGTGGCCCCCATACCTGGTTTGGCCCGGTCAACGCTCCGGTGGCAGATCAAGAGGATGATGAGCGCGTGGTGGAGGATGTTGTGGCATTGACCGAACGTGCCTTTACGGAAGGGGGAGAGTCGCTGCCCACCATCATTATCGAACACCAGAGGCGTTGGCTGCATCAGGCACTGGGGGCAGTACGCTTTCATCTGCGTCACCTTGAAGTGAACATGGAAAAGGTTCCCCGGCGTCTATGGACAGGGGCAGGCATGCAGATCTGGTCCAGGATGTTGCGCGTTGCAGTGATGCGAAATGGCGGTGAAGTAACAGGGCATGACCATGGTACCGGGGCCGGTCACCGCAGTGACCGTTACAAGACACTCAGAGAGTTCGAACACTGCAGCCGTTTTGTCACTTTTGCGCCAGGGCAGGCAGAGGGGAATCGTCACAACATCGACAAGAGCCTGCTGATACAGAAGACTGCACCGGTTATAGACTGGATACCACTCCCGCAGAGTGCTCCGTCGATGCGTGTGGCATCGAGATCCAGCGCGCAAGGGCGCTTATCGGCACAGCAGGTCAAACGCATTCTGTTCGTCTCAGGGCTGGCCGATGAAGCGTCACTGTTCTTCTCACCGACATTGCCGAGGGTGGGGATGATGGACTGGTATGCGCGGCTGATGTCACAGCTGCGCAAGTGGGGCTATGAAGTCTACTGGAAGCCCCACCCCAGTGAGCGAGCACTTCCGCCCGGGAACTACCTCGACTCGATTGGGGTGCATCTGGTGGAGGGGGTGGTTGAAGAGTGGTATGAAAAGGCGGATGCCCTGTTGTTTGATACCTTCCATACCACGGCCTTTATTTCGGGGGTCAGTTCCGGCAGGCCAATGGTACTGGTGGATTTTGGCGTTGATGCCCTTTCTGAGACAGCACGTGCGCTGCTGGAGCGTCGAGTCGCGATTGTAGAGGCCAACTACGCCAGGGATACCTATCGTGCTGGTCTGGAGTGGGAGCATTTGCACACAGCCCTTCGAGATGATTGCCTGCGGTTGAGCGATCCAGCTTTTCGGCACGCCTATATAACTGCCGAGTGAAAAAGTTCGAACCCCAAGACAAGGCGCTGCCGCAGAACTTTATCGGTATGCTGCGGTTCTTCCTTCGAGCCTATCCTGGGCGCAGTGCGCTGGTATTCATGCTGCTCTTTCTTGGGGGTTTTGCTGAGGGGCTGAGCATTGTCTCCCTTCTCCCTCTATTGGGGGGGGTTTTAGGAGAAGGGGCAGCCAGCGACAGTATTTCAGTTCTGATTCAAGACGCCTTGGCGTGGTTTGGCCTGAGTGCCGATATAGGTGTTCTGTTGGGCGTGATTGTCGTTGCTGTCATCTTCAAGGCACTCCTGACCATGGCTGCCTTGGTATTGGCCAGCTTTGCATCAGCCCGGGTTTTGGAGGAGATGCGTATTGGACTGCTGAAGGGGCTGATGTGTGCTCGCTGGAGCTACTTTTCACGGCAACCTATCGGTAGGCTCTCCAATGCCATCAGCAGTGAGGCTGCCCGTGGCGCTGCTGCCTATCGGGGTGTGGTCGATATGGGAGTGGGTATCACGCAGGCACTGATATTGGTTGTGCTGGTTTTTTCCGTCTCATGGCGGGTCGCATTGGCGGCAGCACTATTTGGCTTGCTCATCCTGGTATTGCTTAGAGGTGTGGTGGCAATGGCACGTCGTGCTGGAGAGCGGCAGACAGAGTTAATGCAGTCCTTGATCACCCGCCTTACCGATGGGATTGCAGCAATCAAGCCGATCAAGGCGATGGCGATGGAAGGGCGATTTGGCCAAGTTCTGCAGGAAGAGTCTTCAGAGCTGCGTATTGCCGACTATCATCGCGCCTTCAGCAACGGGCTGCTGCGGGCATCACATGAGGTATTGATTGTGATCTTCCTTGGTGCTGCAGCTTATGTTGCCCTGGTGATTTTCAAGGAGCCTATTGCGGAACTGATGGTCACCGCGCTATTGTTTATTCGTCTGGTATCGAGGCTTGGGGATACCCAGAAGGCCTACCAGAAGCTGATTAACAAGGAGAGTGCATTCTGGGCCATCCATAATGCGATTGCCGATACTCGTGAGGAGCAGGAGCAATTGGCAGGTGGTAATCCTCCCCCGCAGATCAATGCTGGACTCAGTCTGCGGGATGTGGGGTTCAGCTATGGTTCGTATCGGGTTTTCGAGAATATTTCAATCACCTTGCCAGCCCGTCAGTTGACGGTTCTGGTGGGCCCATCCGGTGCGGGAAAGACCACCATCATTGATCTTTTTTCCGGTCTGCACCAACCTGCCGAAGGGGCCGTGATGCTGGAGCAGCAGCTGCTCAGTGATACCGATATTCATCAGTGGCGGGCACAGGTTGGCTATGTTCCACAAGAGGTCTTGCTGCTCAACGACACCATTCATGCAAATGTTACCTTGAATGACCCGGAGATTGGGGAGGCGGAGGTTGAAGAGGCGTTGCAGCTTGCTGGCGCCTGGGAGTTTGTCGCCTCCAGAGTGGGAGGTGTCAACAGTCAGATCGGTGAGCGGGGCAGCCAGCTTTCAGGTGGCCAGCGGCAGCGGATCTCGATTGCCAGAGCGCTGGTTCGTAAACCCCAACTGTTGATCCTCGACGAGGCGACCGCCAATCTTGACTACGAAACGGAGCGCGCACTCTGCAAGCTGATCCACACCATATCCCGCAAGGTGACTGTGCTGGCCGTATCTCACCGGCAGCCACTGGTTGATGTGGCGGATTGTGTCTATCGGGTCGAAGGCGGTTTTGCCGTTGCTGAGCGTGGATGTCAGGATGGGGCGTGAAGTGACAGATAGCAGAGCGGGGTCTCAATAGGGCTTGCGAGGTGTCGTAAATTGAAGGGGGCAGCGGTATCATTGCCACGCCTGTGCATCCCCCTTCCCATCAAGGTTGCCTGCAAGCCCTTTCCAGAGACGATGAAAAAAATAACCAAATCCATTTTGGAACTGTTTCTTGTATGGATCCTCAAGCTTTTTGCCCAGTTTGGACTGTACGGTGCACTGGTTTTCTTTTTTTCCACGAAGGTTCGGGAAGTGACGGCTGATGGTGAGCGGGTCCCTCCCACTGAATCGGATGGGAACATTACGGCTCTATTTCTGAGTCCGGTCAATTTTCGCGGTGATCAGGTCAGTCTGGCCGGTGAGCCAGGCATGCGAGTGCTCGAGATGTCTACTCATTGGCATAGCCGACTGGTCAACAGCTTCTGCAGACTGGAGAACTACGCTGATCTCATTGAGTTTCAGGGAGGAGAGCAGGGGGATGGGGAAGTGGAGTGTCGGAGTCGTCTGAGGGGGTTTTTTCGAAATTTTTTACCCAGGCTCTATGCCCATCTCGGGATTGATGTTGTGGTCAGTGCCAATGCACGCTATCGGGAGGATATTGATTGGGGAAGAGTCTCTGATGAGCTGAACTACCCGTTCGTTCTGTTGTTCAGGGAAGGCCTGGTCATCACAGAGTATTTGCAGCGAAAAGTGGCGGATCGACACCGAATGTTAAAGCCATTTCACTGCAGCCGGGTCATTGCCTGGAATCAGGACAACAAGGAGATGTTTCTCAAATCTCAATTCGTGGCACCTGAGAAGATTACTGTAATGGGGCCGCCAAGGATGGATGCTTTTTTCCGGAGTATCAATGAGGGAAATCACCCCAAACCGGAATGCGAACGAGTCACTCTTTTTTCTTTTCGCTATCCCATGGCCTTTGAAGGAGAGATTAATAGAAGACTGGAGATAGGGGATACCAGTGCTTACTGCTACAATGCGCAATTCCGTGATTCACATATGGCAATTTTACGCTTGGCGGCGGAGATGCCGGAAGTGGAATTTGTGATCAAGCCAAAGCCAAAACATCTCCGCACTGCGGACTGGCTTGAACTGTTGCAGGAAATGGAGCACTCACCTCACCCACCGTCATCGTTGCCCAATTTTCGTATTGATCCGGATGCTGATGTGCATGACCTCATTTTCCGCTCAAAGGTCGTGATCGGGCTACGCTCCACTACCACACTGGAGTCGGCCATTGCAGGGAAAGCGGTGATTGTGCCGCTGTTTCGGGAGTATGCCGAGTCAGAGGATTGCAGGCAGCACCTTGGTTTCTATCCTGAGGATCTGGAGCTTTTCGATGTGGCAGGTGATGTGGAGCGATATGTCGCCTTGATCAAGCAGCGATTGACGGAGGAGTACACTCCTTCAGAAGAGGTGATGGAGGGTCGCAGAGCGGTGTTGAAGAGATGGCTTACCGATATAGATGGAAAAAATAGTGAACGTTTTGCCTCACTGCTCAAGGAGCTTGTGACCGATAAAGGCCAGATGAGGCAGCCTGCAAGGAAGAGAATATGAAACCATTGAATATGTATGCTGAGAACGGTGGCAAGATCGAGGCGATGCCCGTTCCGGCGTTGGGGTATCCCAATGCATCCCGCCTTCTCTATTTCAGAAGAGTGCTGGACCAGGTCGCTCATCTGCAAGGGGATATTGTAGAGTGTGGCGTTGGCAAGGGGAGCAGTATTGCCATGTTCAGCTATCTGGTAAAGGAAGACAGGGAGCAGCGTCATATCTGGGGCTTTGACTCTTTTGAAGGGTTCCCTGAGCCTTCCGAGCACGACAAGAGTATCCGCAACCCACAAAAGGGAGAGTGGAATGAGACCAGCTTGCCCGGTGTCCTGGCGATGCTGGAAGAGGCCGGCCTGGATGAGTACTGGATCAATACGCAGGTGACGCTGGTTCAAGGTTTTCTTGAAGACAGTCTGCACAAATATCGTGGACGTGACATTGCAGTTCTGCACCTCGATGTGGATCTCTATGACTCCTACAAGGTGGCGCTCGATACGCTCTATCCGCGAGTGATCGAGGGTGGAGTGGTGATGTTTGATGAATACATGGCGACACGCGAACACCTCAAGTTTCCAGGTGCACAGAAGGCGATTGACGAATACATGGGAGACCGGATCAATGAAATCAAACGTGACGAATTCACCGGGAAATTCTATCTGATTAAGTAGATGGTCTGGATGATGCTGCAAGGGGCAGTGGAACGGTCCATTTCAGAATTATTGAAAACTGAAGAGAGCGAGGCTTTACAACATGGCTTACCGAGTTAAGGTTTATGGTGCCGGATCAATCGGCAATCACCTGGCAAATGCGTCCCGTACCATGGGGTGGGATGTGGATATCTGTGATATCGATTCTGCCGCTCTGGCACGTACCAGGGATGAGATCTATCCCAGCCGCTACGGTGCCTGGGATGAAGGGATCGGACTCTACTCCTGCGACGAGGTTCCCAGTGGTGGATATGACATGGTGGTCATTGGGACGCCTCCCGATAGTCACATGGACCTTGCATTGAAGTCACTGGAAGAGAAGCCCGGCGTCATTTTGGTGGAGAAACCACTATGCGGCCCCGATCTCGCCGGTGGTCAGGAACTGCTGGAGCGGGCGGGCGAGGCCGGTGTGGCGGTCTTCACCGGCTATGACCATGTGGTGGGCAAGTCGGCCCAGCGCGTTGGTGCACTGCTGGCTGCCCAGGCTGTGGGTACCATCGATACCATGGATGTGGAGTTTCGTGAGTTCTGGGGCGGGATCTTCGCTGCACATCCGTGGCTGGATGGCCCATCGGATACCTATCTCGGTTTCTGGAAGAAGGGAGGGGGAGCCTGTGGTGAGCACTCGCATGCCGCCAATCTATGGCAATATTATGCCCATCAGGCAGGTGCCGGGCGTATTGTCGAGGTCTCTGCTGAACTGGAATATGTCCAGGAAGGTGGTGCCGATTATGACAAGCTCTGTCTGATGCATGTTCGTACCGAGAACGGGATGGTGGGGCGTGTGGTCCAGGATGTGGTGACTCGTCCTACCCGCAAATGGGCACGTGTTCAGGGCAGCGATGGCTATCTGGAGTGGTATTGCGGCAATAAGCCGGGAATCGACACCGTCGTTCATGCCCTGGATTGTGGTGAGATCTCCGAGACGGAAATCAGCAAGACACGGCCGGATGATTTTATTCAGGAGTTGCGCCATATCGAGGCTGCACTGGTGGATGGCCCGGCCTCCTCTCCCATCTCCCTGGAGAGAGGACTGGAGACCATGATGGTGGTGGCAGCCGCTCACAAGTCGGCAGCGGAAGGTGCAACCGTCCATATTGATTACAGCAAGGGGTTTGTACCCGAGGCGCTTAACCTGGGATAGGTTGGCTGCTGCTTCAGAAACTAAATAGAAGAGACTTTGTTATGAAAGAATTCGATTTTTCCGATCTGTTTGTCTTCGACATGGCCAACAACCATCAGGGAGACGTGGATCACGGCCTGAAGATCGTACGCCAGATTGGCGAGGTGGCACGAAAACATGGCATTCGTGGGGTGATGAAGTTTCAGTTCCGTCAGTTGGATACCTTTATCCACCCAGACCACCAGCAGGGAAGCAAGGCAAAACATATCGAGCGCTTCCTCTCCACTCGCCTCAATCGCGAACAGTATCAGGTTCTTTTGGATGCAGTCCGAGAGGAGGGGATGTACGCTATGTGTACCCCTTTCGATGAAGAGTCGGTCGATGTGATTACCGATATGGGATTCGACTTCCTCAAGATTGCCAGTTGTTCGGCCAAGGATTGGCCGTTGCTGGAAAAGGTGGCCTCGGCCTGTATGCCGGTGATCGTCTCAACGGGTGGACTGGAGGTGAGTGATGTCGATAATGTGGTGAGTTTCATGGAGCACCGTGGCGTTGCCCACGCCATCATGCATTGTGTTTCGATCTACCCCATTCCGGACGAGGAGTTCCATCTCAGTCAGATCGACATTCTGCGTCGTCGTTACCGCAAACACACGATTGGCTGGTCCACCCATGAAGATCCGGATAATGTATTGCCCGGGCAGTTGGCGGTAGCCAAGGGAGCACGGATGTATGAGCGTCATGTGGGGGTGGTGACGGACGAGATCAAACTCAATGCCTACTCTTCGACGCCCGGGCAGGTGGATCGATGGATTGAGGCCTGCCTCTATGCCAAGAAGCTTTGTGGTGAACAGGCACCACGCGGAATACCGGAAGCGGAAAAAGAGTCCATCGACAGTTTGCGCCGTGGTGTCTACCTGAAGAAAGCGGTCAAGAAAGGGGCCGTACTGAGCCGTGATGATGTCTATTTTGCCATGCCCTATAACGAGGGGCAGTTGGAGAGTGGGCATTGGCAGAAAGGCGTGGCCTGCAAGGCGGATATGCCCAAGGATGCCTCTGTGATGATTGATCAGATTGAGACGCCTGAAGTGCCTGACTACATGGTCCTCAAGGATGCGGTGCATGAGGTGAAGGCGCTGCTCAATGAGGCCCGTATCGAACTGAACAGCGATTTCCAGATCGAATTCTCCCACCACTACGGTATGGAGAATTTCCGTGAGGTCGGTGCGTTGATCATCAACTGCATCAATCGCGAATACTGCAAGAAGATCATCGTCCAGCTTCCCGGTCAGAAGCATCCCGTTCACTTCCATCAGCGCAAGGAAGAGACCTTCCAGGTGCTCTACGGAGTGCTGGAGTCCGAGGTTGATGGACATCGCCGCACCCTCCATGCAGGAGAAACTGCACTGGTACAACCTGGCGTGTGGCACCGGTTCTGGACCGAGGAAGGGTGTGTCTTTGAAGAGGTTTCCACGACTCATTTCAACAACGACTCCACCTATAATGACCGGCGTATCAATGAAATGGAACGCGAGGAGCGCAAGACGGTGGTGGAACACTGGGGGCGCTTCGAGATGATGGATGCAGAGTAGCAGGTCTGTCAGCGGTGATATGCTGTGTGGTGTTCGATTTTGACGGGACCCTGGTAGATTCCAACCACATCAAACGCCAGAGCTTCTTTGAGGTCGCACAGGCGTTTGGAGGCGGTGTGGGTTTGATGGAATCGGTACTCGGGCGTGAAGATGCAGGAGATCGGTACTGGGTCTTTGATCAGTTTGCAGCGGCGCTTTCCGAAAAAGCCGATGCAGCACAACTGGCGGAGCGCTATACCAGGCTCTGTGAGGAAAAGATCACCGAGGCCCCCGAAATTGTTGGAACAGAGAGGACGTTACGTGCCCTCAGTGGAGCGGGCAAGCGCCTCTACGTCAACTCGGCCACTCCAACCGGCCCCCTCACGGAGTTGATTCATCTGCGACAGATGGGGCACTGGTTTGATGGTATCTATGGCGCGCCTCAGGGAAAGAGTGAAAACCTCAATGCCATCATGGCAGCGTGTCATGTAAAGCGTGAAGAGGTGTTGATGGTAGGTGATGGTGAACCCGATCGTGCCGCTGCCGAAGAGGTGGGGTGCCACTTTGTTGGTATCGATAACGAAGAGAATCCGTTTCAGCAGCCGCCGCACAATCTCATTGATGGGATGAGCGGCCTGCCGGAATTGATGGAACGGATGGTATAGCTGGAGAAACAGGGATGATCGAAGGGAAAAGGGTACTGGCAGTTTGTCAGGCGCGTGGTGGCAGCAAGGGGATTCCGCTGAAGAACCTGCGCAAGATCGGTGGACGGCCGATGGTAGCGCTGGTGGGGGATGTTGTGCGTCAAGTACCGTTGATCGATCGTGCGGTGATCTCTACAGACCATGCAGAGATTGCACGGGTGGCAGCAGAAGCGGGGCTGGCGGCCCCTTTCATGCGCCCGGATGACCTGGCAGGGGATCGTATTGCCGATATTCCGGTTCTGCAGCATGCGCTGCAGGAGTGTGAACGGATCGATGGTGTGCGCTACGATATTGCGGTTCTTCTTCAGCCCACAGCACCGCTGCGAGAGCCGGAGCAGGTGGAGGCTACCATTCGAAAGCTGGTGGAGGAAGATCTTGATTCGGTCTGGACACTGTCCGAGACCGACTCGAAGGGGCATCCGTTGAAACAGCTAGTGGTTGGGGAAGAGGATCAGCTGGATTACTACGATCCCAAGGGGGCCGAGATCGTCGCCCGTCAGCAGCTTAAGCCGGTCTATCATCGCAATGGGGTCTGCTATGCACTGACCCGTGAGTGTGTGATGGAGCAGGGAAAAATGAAGGGGCGGAAGACCGGTGCTCTTGTGCTGGAAGGGGAGTTTGTCAGCATAGATACCGAATGGGATATCGAACTGACAGAGTTTATCCTCTCGCGCAAGAAGTAGGGCACTGGGTACGGATCAATTTATCTTTAAATAGTAGACACGTCGAATTTCGACGCTCAACAAGGGAAGTGAAATGGCTAGAGGACTAGAGATTGACGGAAAGCGGGTCGATGATGAGAGCGACTGTTATGTCATCGCAGAAATTGGGCATAACCACCAGGGTAGTGTCGAGCTTGCCAAGAAGCTTTTCGACTCCGCCAAGGAATGTGGTGCTGACGCGGTCAAACTGCAGAAACGGAATAACCGCTCTCTGTTTACCAAGGAGATGTTTGGGCAAACCTATAACAGCCATAGTGCTTTTGCCCCGACCTATGGTGAGCATCGTGAGGCGCTGGAACTGGGGCATGATGAGTATGTAGAGCTGCAGGGGTATGCAAAGGAGTTGGGGCTGACGATGTTCTCCACACCCTTTGATATTCAGAGTGCAGATTTTCTGGAAGAGCTGGAGATGCCACTCTACAAGATCGCCTCCGGAGACCTGAAAAATCTGCCACTGATCAAGCATGTCGCCTCATTTGGCAAGCCCGTGATCGTGAGTACAGGAGGGGGAACCATCGACGATGTGCGTCGTGTCTATGAAGAGGTGATGCCCATCAATGAACAGTTCTGTATTCTGCAGTGTACTGCCGGATATCCACCCAAATGGGAAGAACTCAATCTGAGAGTCATTGAGAGTTTTCGTCAAGATTTTCCAGAGGCGACCATCGGCCTCTCATCGCACGATAACGGTATTGCCATGAGTGTGGTGGCCTATGTTCTTGGAGCACGGGTCATCGAGAAGCATTTCACACTGGACCGTACCATGAAAGGGTCCGATCATGCCTTCTCCCTGGCACCTCCAGGCATGCGTCGTATGGTGCGTGATCTGCGCCGGACCCGATTGGCACTGGGTAGTGGTGCCAAGTCGGTCTATGAATCGGAGCTTGCCCCGATGCACAAGATGGGCAAGAAGCTGGTTGCAGCTCGTGCCTTGCCCGAAGGGCATGTATTGACCGAAGAGGATATCGCCATCAAGTCCCCGGGTGATGGTCTGCCACCTTATGAAATGGGTGCAATTCTCGGACGCAAGGCACTGAGACCGATCGCAGAGGATGAAAATCTCCTCTTTGAAAACCTGAGCGAATGAGATCGGTTTCTCCCCTCTTTACCGTTCCGATAGCGGAAGGGCTGAAGGAGAGTATCCGCACACTTCGCTTTATCGCCTTCGACTTCGATGGAGTCTTTACCGATAACGGGGTCTATGTACTGGAAGACGGGCGTGAAGCG
This sequence comes from uncultured Piscirickettsiaceae bacterium, assembly GCA_964344785.1. Lineage (GTDB taxonomy): Bacteria > Pseudomonadota > Gammaproteobacteria > Thiopontia. The sequence goes on along the minus strand of CAYFOR010000001.1, from coordinate 29,100 downwards.
GTCGCTTGTTCTCGCTTGGATGGCATGGGACTGGCAGAGCTGCGCAAGCTGGGAGTCGAGATGTGTGTCATCTCCAAGGAGGTGAATCCCGTGGTAGGGGCTCGCTGTAAAAAGTTGGGCCTGCCCTATGTTCAGGGGTGTGATGAGAAGCGTGGAGTTCTTCTGGAAATGTTGGAGCAGCGCGGGCTGAAGCCTGAGCAGGCCGCATTCATGGGCAATGACATCAACGATATCTCCTGTCTGGAGGTTGTGGGTCTGCCAATCGTGGTACAGGACTCTCACCCGGATGTGATCCCGTATGGTCGCTACCGTACACAACTGTTGGGTGGCAAAGGCGCGGTGCGTGAGGTTTGCGACCTCATCGTTTCAGTGTTTAACGAGAAATAGAGAACGTTATGGGTACAGAGTTATTCGATCTCAAGGATCGTGTGGTGGTGGTAACCGGTGGCCTGGGGCAGTTGGGGCGACAATTTACCCGGACACTGTTGCAGCATGGTGCCAAGGTGGCAGTGATCGATCTTCCCGGTATCGGTGAGCTGGCAGAAGAGTTCGTTTCGTTGGGGGAGGAGCGTGTGCTCTTTGTTGGCGCAGACATTACCGATCGTGGCGCACTGGTGGCGGCGGCAGAGAGAGTTAAAGAGAAGCTCGGCACCCCCTACGGGCTGATCAACAACGCTGCCCTCGACTCGCCGCCGGGGGCACCTGCGGAAGAGAATGGCCCTTTCGAGAGCTACCCTGAGGAGTCTTTCCGCAAGGTGATGGAGGTGAATGTAACCGGCATCTTCCTCGCCTGTCAGGTATTCGGTGAAATGATGGCGAAAGCAGGGGGCGGTTCCATCGTCAACATCGGCTCCACCTACGGCATGGTCTCCCCCGACCAGTCCATCTACGAATATCGTCGCCAGCGAGGGGAAGTCTTCTACAAACCGGTCGCCTATGCGACCTCCAAGTCTGCACTGATCAACTTCACCCGCTATCTGGCGGCCTACTGGGGACGGCAGGGGGTTCGGGCCAACGTGCTCTCCTTTGGTGGCGTCTTCAATCACCAGGATGAGGAGTTTCTGGAGAATTATTGTGGTCGTGTGCCGATGGGGAGAATGGCGGATGAGTCGGAGTACAACGGTGCGGCGGTCTTTCTGATGTCGGATGCCTCATCCTACATGACCGGTTCCAACATGGTGATCGATGGCGGCTGGACCGCACTTTAAAGGATTAAAATCAGATGGCAAGTGAACACCAACCATTTCCACAACAAATTCCAAACTGGCTCAATGGGGAAGAGGTTCCTGCTCTTTGTGGGGAGTGGGTGGAGAAATACTCTCCTCACAGTGGAGAGGTGATCTCCCATCTCGCACGCTCCCATAAGGAGGATGTTGATGCTGCGGTAAGTGCGGCGCGATCTGCGCAGCCTGCTTGGGCCAAAACACCAGCAGTGCAGCGTGGCAATCTGCTGCACAAGATCTGTAACCTGCTGGAAGGTCGCCAGGAAGAGATGGCGCGAACTGTGGCGCTGGAGACCGGCAAGAGCTATCAGGAGGCGCTTGGAGAGACCGGTGGTGCCATTGCCCTGGGCCGTTTCTATGCGGGTGAGGGGCAACGCCTCTATGGCCGCACCACCACCAGCGGTGCGGAGAATAAATATGCCATGACCATCCGTCAGCCCTGTGGTGTGGCGGGACTCATTATTGCAGCCAACACCCCGATTGCCAATGTGGCCTGGAAGGTGTTTCCTGCGCTGATCTGCGGTAATGGCGTGGTGCTCAAGGGGGCAGAGGATACGCCTGCTACGGCTTGGCTCTTTGCCGAGGTTGCCCACGCTGTCGGCATACCGAAAGGGGTGCTCAACGTGATCCAGGGGTTGGGGCTGGAGGCGGGTGCCCCCATCGTTGAACACGAAGGGGTCGATGTGATCAGCTTTACCGGCTCCACGGGTGTGGGGCGCTGGATTGCCGAACAGGCAGGCAAGCGGTTGGCCAAGGTCTCGCTTGAACTGGGGGGGAAGAATCCACTGGTGGTCTGTGATGATGCCGATCTGGAGAATGCGGTGAAGTGGGTCTGTCTCTCCGCCTTCAGTAATGCCGGGCAGCGCTGTGCAGCAGGAAGTCGCATCATCATCTTTGATGCCGTCTACGACCGTTTCAAGAAAATGCTGGTAGAAGCGACTGCCAATCTCAAGATTGGGCCAAACGATGGCGATGACCTTGGACCGGTAATCAACCAGCGTCAGCTGGATAATATGGTCGGCTCGGTCGAGCGTGCGGTCGTGGCCGGTGCAACACTGCTTGCCGGAGGCAAACGACTGGAGACCCCAGAGCATGCCAATGGCTACTACATGGCCCCTACGCTGGTGGAAGGGGTTACACCCAGTGACGAGATTTCCACCTGTGAGCTGTTCGGCCCCATTGCCACCCTCTACCGGGTGAGTGACTTCGAGGAGGCATTGGAGATGACCAATGACAGCCCCTATGGCCTCACCGCCTCTATCCATACCCGTAGCTTCGACCGTGCCATGCAGTTTACCCATAATGCCCACTCTGGCGTTGTGGTGGTGAATGCAGGAACCTATGGTTCGGAACCACACATGCCTTTCGGTGGGGTGAAGCAGTCAGGCAACGGTAGCCGTGAACCCGGTACCGAGGCACTCGATATCTATTCCGACCTGAAAGATGTCTACATGATTGTGAATCCCGATTCCATCTGAAGATACCTTTCGACCAACAAAAAGCTGAGAACTATGTCCGAGATTCGTTTCGTCCCCGTAAGTCAACTACAGGCAGTGCGTAGCCACGATGGCGACCCCGTTGCCCGTACCCGGCTCTTCGCCACATTGTCACGCATCAACACCCTCTCCATGATCTCTTATGCAGGTTCTGGCCATATTGGTTCCAGTTTCAGCAGCATGGATATCTTCTCCTGGCTCTTCCTTAACGTATTGCGCCGGGTCAACCAGGAGGGGGGGGCAGAACCTCGTGATATCTTCTTCTCCTCCAAAGGGCATGACGTCCCCGGTATCTATGCTGTAATGATCGGTTGCGGCCTGTTACCGGAAGAGGGGCTGCAGCAGTTGCGTCGTCTTGATGGCCTCCCGGGGCACCCTGATGTGGAGACTGATCACATCGTTACCAACACCGGCTCTCTCGGTATGGGGATCTCCAAGGCGCGCGGTATGGCCATTGCCGATCGTTTGCGTGGTCACGAGAGTCACTACTATGTCCTTACCGGAGATGGGGAGTTGCAGGAGGGGCAGTTCTGGGAGTCTCTCAGCCCCACCGTCAATAACGGAGTGAACAACATCACTGTCATTGTTGACCATAACAAACTGCAGTCCGATACCTATGTCTCCCGTGTCAGTGACCTTGGCGATCTGGAGGCGAAGTTTGCTGCCTTCGGTTGGTATGTGGACCGGTGTGATGGCAATGACTTGGAGGCGCTTACTGCGGCCATGACGCGTTGTGCCGAAGTTTCTGACCGTCCCAAAGTGATCGTTGCAGATACCGTCAAGGGATGCGGTGTCTCCTTTATGGAGCCGGGTGAACTGGCGGAAGACGAACTCTATGGCTATCACAGCGGTGCCCCCTCGGAAGAGGACTACGAGAAAGCGATGGCAGAGCTGGTGGAGAGTGCCAACCGGCAACTGCAGTCGCTGGAGCTGCCGGAGCTGAGCCTGGTCGGCAAGCCAAGACCTGTGAAAGCAGTGCCGCAGCAACCGCAGAAACTGATTGCCGCCTATGCCGAGGAGCTGTTGGCGCTGGGTAAAGAGTATCCCGAGCTACTGGTACTGGATGCTGACCTGATGCTCGATTGTGGCCTCATTCCGTTTGCCAAGGCATTCCCTGACCGTTTCATCGAGTGTGGTATTGCCGAGCAGGATATGGTTTCTCAGGCGGGTGGTATGGCGTTGCAGGGTTTTCTCCCGGTGGTGCACTCCTTCGCCTGCTTCCTCTCCACACGCCCGAACGAGCACTTCTACAACAATGCCACCGAAGGTACCAAGAGCATCTATGCCGGGTCCCTGGCTGGGGTTCTCCCCTCTGGCCCAGGGCACTCCCACCAGTCGGTGCGTGACATCTCGGCGCTGGCCGCCGTACCGGGCCTCTCTCTCTTCCAGCCCTGTTGTGAGAGTGAGGTGAAGCAGGCACTGCGTTGGGCGGTAGAAGAGAACGGTGAAAGCACCTATCTGCGCCTGATCACGATCCCCTATCACGTCCCTTTCCAGCTTCCGCAGGCGTATAACGTGGAATTGGGACGAGGTGTTGAGGTGACTGAAGGGGGGGATGCCACGCTCTTTGCCTATGGCTCTGTTCTTCTGAGTGAGGCGTGGAAAGCGGCGCAGACGCTGCGGGATGAACATGGTGTGGGGCTTAAAGTGGTCAATCAACCCTGGCTCAACCGTATCGACACTGCGTGGTTGCAAAATGTATTGGGTGAGGTTGGCACCGTGATTACTCTGGATGATCACTATGTGACAGGGGGGATGGGTGAGATGCTCACCTCGCACCTTGCTGCGGCAGGTCTCGCCGGGAACAGAAAGATTGTACGCTGGGGGGTAGAAGAGGTTCCCGCCTGTGGTCTCAATGATGAGGTGTTGGGTTACCACCGTCTGGATGCGGCAAGTCTTGTGGAAAGAGTGATCGCTGAGATCGGCTCGTAGGAGGTCAGTGTGGGATTAATGGGTAAACTCTTTTCTCTTCGAACACGCTTTCGTGATGCGGAGACAAAACGCAATCTGCCGCATCTGATTGTTGAGTCAGAGTCATTTCTGCGTAATGAGGGAGCATTGGCCTATCTGGAGCGTGGAGCGGAAGAGGAGTTTCGTCCCATGTATCATGATCTGGCCAATCTCTATCGCCTGATTCGTAGCCGTCGACCCCAAGTGGTGCTTGAGTTTGGCGTGGGTTTCTCCTCAATTCTGATGGCCTATGCGCTGAAGAGGAATAGTGAAGAGGGCCATCCGGGAAAACTCTGGACGGTAGACCCGGAACAGTATTGGCTGGAGAATACCAGCAAGAAGGTTCCCGAGGAGCTACAGGAATTTGTAACTTTTCATTACTCAACAGTCTCTGTTCGGGAGTTGAGTGGGCAGCTCTGTTTCCGGTTCGACTCACTACCCAATATCGTTCCTAATTTTGTCTATCTGGATGGCCCTTCTTCTGCCAGCGTACAGGGAGAGATAGACGGTCTCGGTTTTGGTGAGGGTGGTCAATGGCTTCGTGCAGATCTCTCTGCGGATATCCTCCTCTATGAAAGCAGTGCCCCCAACGATTTCTACATTTTGGTGGATGGTAGGGCGAAGAATGTCAATTTTCTGAAAAGAAACCTGAAAGGGCGCTATGAGGTTCAGCAGGATAATGTACGCAAGCTGACTACGTTCGAATATCTCGGTGAGCGTGCATTGGACCGTTAACCACCTCTTTAAACTCTATGTCAAAACGCGTTCTCTTTCTTCCTCACGGCCTGCGCCGTACGTATTACCTCTCCTTTCTCGAGCATGCCAGGAAGCAGGAAAATTGGAAAATCGCCGTACTCTGTCCGGTCGCTGCACGCAAGGAGTATCAGGGGATGGTGGCAGAAGAGGATTTTTTCTTCCTTCCTGACTTTCATGCTGCGGAGATTCTGAAAAAACCGGTCAAGAAGGAGACAGAGGCGCTCATCTCCGAGTGTGAGCATGTCTCCGGGGTTTCGGTTAATCGAATCGTACTTGCTGGCGAGCGGGACATCGGGCGGGCGTTCGGCTTCTCCAGCTATCTCTGGCCGGACAATGCCGGGGGCAAGGCGTCGCTACGAGACAATGAGGTGCCGCGTCGTGTGGTGGCGGCGATGTTTGAGTTTACTGTCGAAGTGATTGAGCGCTTCCAGCCCGATCTGATCCTCTGTGGCAACGGGGCCTCTCCCCACTACTTCTCTGCTTCGCTATTGGCACAGAAGATGGGGATTCCCTTTATTCAGGGTAGACAGTCGAAGATCCATTCGAAACGCTCCTACTGGACCACCAACCGCTGGATGTTCAACGAGATGGGACATGCGCTATACGCTGAAAAGCGCGCATCGCAGGCAGAGGTCAGTGACGATGCAAAGGCATTTATCAACCGCTTTCGGGAGAGACCGAAAACGGTGGACTTCATCCTCCAGAACTGGAAGCGTGGGGCCTCTCGGGGCTGGCTATCCAGCCATCGCGGTTTCATTGATCTTGCGATTGCTCATGTGGCACACTGGGTACGTCCGGGAAAACGGGGGGTTCGGCCCAAGCCACTGCTGGCAAAGATCCGTGAATTTTACCGTTCGGAGTATCTCAAGTGGCGCCAGAGAGGGCAATTCTCCGTCATGAGTGAGGACGAGCTGGCGTCTACCCGCTATCTCTATTTCCCCATGCACAAGGAGCCGGAGATTGCACTGAACTATCAGGCCCCTTTCTGGCAGGATCAGCGCAACAGCGTTGGCCGGCTCAGCATGGTATTGCCGATGGGCTTTAAACTGCTGGTACGTGAACATCGCTTCAACTACGGTCGCCGCACCAGTGCCTACTACAGGGAGTTGGCGGCACTGCCCAATGTGGTGGTGATTCACCCCCTTGACCCTCAGTTCAAGTACATTTCCAATGCCGATCTGGTCGTCACCGAGAATGGCTCCAGTGGCTGGGAGGCACTGCTACTGAAGCGTCCGGTAGTCACCCTCAGCAATACCCTTTATGACCCGCCCGGGCTGGCACACCGGATGGTTGACCTGGAGAAGATGAACGCTGAGCTATTGCAATTGCTTGAGACCCCTCCTGCAGAAGAGTTGGGAGAGGCGTATGAGCAACGTCTTGGCTGGCTGGTAGATGCCGAGATGGAGAGTACCGGCAGTGACGATGAAGCAGGGTTTGATTTCGGCCTGCAGATGATCGAAACGATCTGTCGAAAGCAGAAAGAGGGGGAAGAATGAAGATTCAGAAACTGGAAACGATGGTCTGCATGGCAGGGTGGCGTCCCTGGGCCTTTCTCAAGGTCATTACCGATGAGGGGGTTGTGGGATTTGCCGACTGTACCGACTCTCATGGCTCCCTGAGGGGGGTGTTGGAGACCATACACCAGTTTGAATCCATGCTTGAGGGGCGTGACCCCAATCATGTGGAGCAAATCTGGTGGGATCTCTACCGCATTAGTCGTCAGAGTTCCGGCGGTGTGGTGCTGAAGGCGATTGCCGCCATCGAGAGTGCCCTAGTGGATATCAAGGCGAAGGCGCTGGGCATTCCCGTCTATGCGCTATTGGGTGGACCATTCCGTGAGAAGGTGAACCTCTACTGGTCACACTGCGGCAGTACCCGTATCCGCTCCCATCAGCATATCGGCAAGGCGCAGGTGAAGAGTCTTGAGGACCTTCGTGCATTGGTGGATGAGGTGAAAGAGCGGGGTTACAGTGGTCTCAAGACCAACCTCTTGCGATTGGGTGAAGCCCCCGGTGTGTTGATGCAGGGGTTCAAGGGGGGCTACGGATCGACGGACCGCAATCTCGACAACAAGGTGCTGCATGAGATCGAAGAGATGGTGGCGGCCATCCGTGATCAGGCGGGTGAGGATTTCGATATCATCCTGGATATGAACATGCACTTTCGTGGGGATGGTACCAAACGCCTGGCACGGGTGCTGGAACCTTATAACCTCACCTGGCTGGAGTGTGATCTGGAGGATCCCGTGGCACTCTGTGGTATCAAGGAGTATGCGGCCATGCCCCTCGCCTCGGGTGAACGACTGCAGACGATGCGTGGATATCGCCCCTTCTTCGAGGCGGCCGCGATGGATATCTGTCTCATCGATATCAAGTGGAACGGCATCATGCAATCGAAAAAGGTGGCGGACCTGGCGGAGACCTATGATCTCAATGTAGCGCCCCACAACCACGGTAGTCCGCTTGCCACACTGATGAGTGCCCACTTTGCTGCTGCCGTCTCCAATCTGCGGGTGATGGAGTATGACGTCGATGATATCCCCTGGCGTGATGAGATCGTTACCGAGGCACCGCAGATCGAACAGGGGAAACTACGACTTTCCGGTCGTCCCGGTTGGGGTGCGGAACTCAATGAGGCGCTGGTAAGACAACATCAGATTTAGAGTCAGAAGGTCTCTTTATTCAACTGACGGGCCAAGGCGGTAATCGTCTCCTCCGCACCGCGCGCTTGATCAAAGGTGTCGCGAGTCTCCTGGGCAAAGTCAGTGGTGGAGAGGAACTGGTAGAACTCGGCGGCACCGCGATGGAAGTGGGAGGTGACCCCTGCGGAATCAAAGGTATCGGCAATTTCCTCCATCTCCTTTACCCATCGGCCAGAGTTGACTGGAAGAAAGGGGATCAGCTTTCCGATACGGTTGTAGAGTCCCTCCTGCCGTCCCTTCAGCTCACCGTTCAAGGCTTCACCCACACCCAGTCGCTCTGCGGTAAGGAGTACCGCCGTCTGCAGAGCGTTGGTACCCTTGTTGATGGCGGAGTAGCACATCTTCACAGAAGATGCCTTGCCGGCTTCATCACCAAGCGAGATCGCTTCCAACCCTGCGGATCTCAGGAGATTTTCCACCGGGGCCGTATCGGTACCGCTGAGGTAGATACTGGGGCTACCTACCCCCGGAGGAGGGCCGATGATTCCCCCATCGACAAAAGAGGCTCCGGCACCTTCAATCGTTGCGGCAACCTCTTTGGCGGTCTGCGGTGAGATGGCATTGAAGTCGACATAGATCAGGGAACGTTCCAGCTTTGCGATCACGGTGGCAACCTCTTGGGCCAGTGATACTGCAGCCGAGGGGGGCAAAATGGAGAAGAAGAGGTCGACCTTCTCAACAAGATGTTCAACCGTTCCGAGGTCAATCAACCCTGCCTCTCCGGCAAGCTTTCTGGTAAGGTCACTACGCCCTTCCAGGCTGGTATAGAGGGTAAAACCGGCCCCGTTGAGCCGGTTCCCGATAGCATGTCCCATATCACCGGGACTCATGATTCCAATCGACATTTTCATACGGTATTTATAACTTTTGGAGTGTTTCGCAGCAGAAGTAGCGCGGTCTTCTGCATTCACCCTACCATAATTGCTTTGCGTTCTTGCGTAATTCATTATGCTGTTTAATTCATTTCCCTTTATTCTCGTATTCCTGCCAGCATTTCTGCTGCTCTATTACACGGCATATCGCTATAACCGGAATCTTATTCTGCCGGTCATTGTGGTCTCCTCACTGGTCTTTTATAGCTGGTGGTATCCGCCCAATATCGTGGTGATTCTGGTATCGATTGGTGGTAACTATCTGTTCGCCAATCTGCTGACCTCGGCCGAGAGAGGTGAAGGGATAAACCGGCTGATTCTGGCAGCTGCCCTGATCTTCAATATCGGCTTGCTGGGATACTACAAATACGTGAATTTCATCGTCGATAACTTCAACACATTGAGTGGGTTGGAATTGTCATCCCATGAGGTCATTCTGCCACTGGCGATCTCCTTCTTTACCTTCCAGCAGATCGCCTTTCTCATCGAACTCTACTCGAAGCGTATCGAGAAGCCGGGCTTTGTCGAGTACTGTGCCTTCATCACTTTTTTCCCCCAGTTGATTGCAGGCCCTATCGTCCGTTTCAAGGAAATCGTTCCGCAGTTCCAGCGTCAGGTGATGGGGGAGTCGCTGGGGAGCAAGAGGATCTATGCAAACCTCTCCATTGGGCTGGCGATCTTTATCATCGGTCTGGCCAAGAAAGTGATCTTTGCAGACTCACTGGCGGAGTTTTCAAACCCGGTATTCGGTGCAATGGCGGAGGGGGGCAGTGTCACCCTGTTTGAAGCATGGATTGCCGCCTTTGCCTTCGCTTTCCAGATCTATTTCGATTTTTCCGGCTACTCTGATATGGCGGTGGGTCTTGCGCGGATGGCGGGTTATCAGTTGCCAGTCAACTTCAACTCGCCATTCAAAATGCCCAATATCCGCGATTTCTGGCAGCACTGGCATATTACCCTGACCCGCTTTTTCACGGAGTATCTCTACTCTCCCATCGCGCTGAAGCTGACCCGGCACAGTATCCTCAACCAGTATGGCAAGATCAGGGTCTTTTTTGCTCAGGTCTTTATCCCGGTTACGTTGACCTTCTTCCTGATCGGCCTCTGGCATGGAGCAGGTTGGAATTTCGTTATCTTCGGTCTGATGCATGCAGCCTTTCTGGTCTTCTACCATCTATGGGAGACGGCCGGTAAACGGTATGCCCCATTCCGTCTCTTCAAACAGGGGGGGTACCTCGGCCATGGTGCGGCGATCCTCATTACCTTTATCTGCGTGACCCTCTCGCTGGTGATGTTTCGTGCTGAAAGCGTCCCTGCGGCCATGGAGATGTTTGCGACCATGTTCGGTGGATACGGTGTGGTTCTGCCGGAAATGATTCAGGCCAAGCTTGGTGGGGCGGCTACTGTGCTGCAGTCATTGGGGGTTGAGTTCGGCAATTCAATCTATTGGCAGGGAACACGCCAGTGGATCTGGTTGTTGATGTCTGCCACCGTGGTCTTCATGTTGCCCAATACCTACGAGTTGATGAGCAAATACCGCCCGGCTCTGGGGTATGTGAAACTGATAGGTAAACATGTGCGACCAACGGAAGAGAAGTTTGTCTGGCTCTCCCGTGGTGTGATTCTACTCACTCGCGTGCTGGTTGCCCTTCTGGCAACGCTCTGGGTGCTGAGCTTTTTTCAGGAGCTGGACGAGTTCCGTGCAGTGCTCTCAACCGGAAAGTCGTTCCTGCTCTCTGCGGTGGCCTTTGCTGCACTTGCCCTACTGCCCGGCAAGAGGATTGGCTGGCACTGGCGTGCGAACTACCAGTCGACCTCTTATCTTGTGGTATTGGCACTTTTTTCAACCATATTCCTGCTGATCGGTAATCGTGAAGTCTTCATCTATTTTGAATTTTAGACGCTGGTACTTCACTACGCTGGGGGCGATTCTCGCCGCCTGTGTGCTGTTTTTTGGTGCCACTGCCTATCTGATCAAGTACCATGCCGAGCCGCATGACCTCTATCTGCAGCTTTTCGAGGTCTTCAAAAAGGCGAAAGAGGCGGAGACGGTCAATGCCATCTTTGGTGATTCACTGTCGGCAAGAGGGGTGCTGTTGAATCGCCTTGATTTTGTCAATCTTGCTTATGGAGGTGAAGCCCCGCCTGGAATCTGGCCGAAGGTACAGGGGCTGTTTGATGGCAACAAGGCGGGCAAGGTGATTCTGCCGGGTAACCCCTATACCCTCTTTGAGAACAGTGGTGAGAAGGTTGCGATTGCAGAAGAGGAGATGTTTCTAAATAACTACCGCCCAGCGTTCCCGCTGTTTGAAGAGCGTCACCGCTATTTTATACTGCGATACTGGAAGGCCTTTCTGGTCAAGGGAGGATTCTATATTGACAAGAAGATTCTCCCTTATGGTGGTCAGATAGCGACGTCGGTTGAAAATGATCTCGCCTTCTCCAGTGCGGATGAAGAGAGCCGACGGAGCAAGTCCAGACACTATGCGCGGACCCAGTGGGTACCATCTGGGAAGGAGCCCAATGTGTTTGGCCTCTATACAAAGATGATTGACCATATACAGAGCAGAGGGGGAGAGATCTGTCTGGTCTGGTTCCCCTATGCCAAATCGTTTCGCGATGAGGCTGAGCAGTTGGGATATGATTATGAGGCACGATTTGCCCCGATATGGGAGCGTTTTGCGGCACAGAGTGGAGTGAAGTTTGTAAACCACTACGCCTATCACGATTCAGACCAGTATTTCTGGGATCCGACCCATCTCAATGCTGAAGGTGGGCGCCTGTATGGGCGTGAGATTGTAAAAGACTGTTTTGGAGTTGATCTTGGGGAGTTGAAAACGGTGCCTGTAAGTGCCGTCGAATCTCCCTGAGGAATGGAGAAGGATATCGAAAATGCCAAATGAAGAGATTTACCAGAGACTAACCCCACTGTTCCAGGAGGTGTTCGACAACGATGATGTGGTTCCTGTAGCGGAGATGACTGCGGATGATGTCGATGAGTGGGATAGTCTGAGTCACATACAGCTTGTTGTTGAGGTGGAGAAAGAGTTCGGTGTCCGATTCTCTGCTGCCGAAGTGGGGGGGCTGGAGAATGTTGGGCAGTTTGTTGAACTGCTGGCGAGCAAGTTGGGCTAGCCGACCCGAGGTACTGCACCATGCTGGAAGAAGGGACGAGGTTTCTGCAGCTGTTTTCCATTGGTGTGGAAGAGATGGAACGCTTTGGGGCGTTGAGCGGTGATCTGAATCCGCTCCATGTAGATGATCATTATGCTCGTACAAAAGGGTTCGAAGGGAGAGTGGTTTATGGTGCCCTGTTGGTAGCGAGGGTTTCGAGGTTGATTGGCATGGAGTTGCCGGCGAACAACCTGATCTGGAATAGCGTTGATATGAAGTTTCGCTCCCCCCTCTACATGGACCGTCCAGCCCGGCTGGAGGCGGAAATATCCCATGTGGCTGAGTCGATCGGTGCAGCCGAGCTGAAACTGACGATCACCATGGAAGGGAAGAAGATAGCGACCGGGAAGGCGATGGTGACACTGTTATGAGTGGTCAACGTGCGCTATTGATAACCGGTGGCAGTGGTGGCCTGGGCCATGCGCTGGCACATCTGCTATCGGAAAGTGGCGTGATACCGGTCGTTTCGTATGCCTCTGGTGGTGATCGTGCCCATGCCCTGGCTGCGGAGTGTGGTGGGGTGGCATTATCGCTTGATCTTACCAGTATGGCTTCCATTGCCAGCTCGCTTGATCAGCTTGAGGAGCAGAACGTTGACCTTGATGGTGCCATTCTTGCGGCCTCTCCCCATCCTCAGATCAAGCCCTTTGGCAGGATTACCGAGGAGGATCTCTATCTGCAATGGAAGGTAAACGTGATGGGGCACCACCATCTTCTGGCCGGTTTGATCAAGCGTTTCTTCAGGAAAAGGAAGAGCGGTAGTGTGGTCGGAGTGCTCAGTGGTGCCATGAGTGATGACGAATCATCCGCCATGCCGAGAATGAGTGCCTATCTCGAGGCAAAATACGGTCTTTACGGAGTGTTGGAATGCGCCAGGGCAGAGTTCCCCTGGTTGCATGTGGATCATGTGCATCCGGGATTTATCGATACCGGGATGTTGTCGGCCTTTGATGAGCGCTTTGTCGAAATGGCAAAGGAGGGGGGGCAGGTGGCTACACCCGAGTCAGTGGCCGAGATGATCATGAAGAAAGTGTCCCTGCCATGAGTCGTTGGCATGTGGAAGATTTGCCGTGGCTGCAGGCCCCACCCCGGAATTTCCGTGCAATGTGCAAGGAGGCCAGCACTCACGAGCAGCCCGGAGAAGAGCTGGTTCGACTGGCGGGTTATGCCATGGGGGCACCGCAGTTGGGTACTTTGGCCAAGGTATCGGCCACGCTGAGGGAAGATGGGAAACATTCTCTGGAGGGTGTGACACTCGCGCTCCTGAGCAATGCCACGGTCTCGCTGTTTGCACCGGCACTGGTGGGAAGCGCACTCCGCTTCGGAATTGACCTGAACCTTGTCGAGGTGGGGTATGGGCAGGTGATGCAGGAGGTCTCCAATCCCGATTCCGAGATCTATGTGGCCAAACCGAAGGCAGTCCTGCTGGCACTGGATGCGCGTGCCTATGCCTTCTCCTCCGGTTTCAAGGTGGGAGGAGATGCCGGGGGAGCAGTTGAGCAGGCCATGCTGTTTCTCAACCAGCTTCGTGAAAAGATTCGTGAGCATAGTGATGCAACCATCATTGTGCAGAATCTGTCACCTGCACATCCTTCCATGTTCGGTAGTCTTGATCGGCGTATTGCCTGGACCCAGAAGTCCATTACCGACACTTTCAATACGCGCCTCATCAAGGAGCTGGAAGGGTCGGCAGATATCCTGTTCGATATCTGCTCACTGGCAGAGAAGGTGGGCGTGCAGAATTGGCTCAACCCGACTCAGTGGCATATGGCCAAGCTTCCCTTTTCACAGGAGATGGCACCACTTTATGGTGAGTACCTTGGGCGTATTCTCGCCGCCTTGCAGGGAAAGAGCCGTAAGTGTCTGGTACTCGACCTGGATAACACTCTTTGGGGAGGTGTCATTGGTGATGATGGCCTGGAGGGAATCAGGATTGGCCAGGGGGATCCGGTAGGAGAGGCGTACCAGGAGTTCCAAAATGTGATTCTTGCACTGCGAGAACGGGGTATCGTGCTGGCTGTGGTCTCCAAAAACGAAGAAGAGACCGCAAAAGAGGTGTTCCGAAAACATCCGGACATGGTGGTGAAGGAAGATCATGTGGCGGTCTTTCAGGCCAACTGGGTGGACAAGGCGGCGAATCTCAAGGCGATCGCAGAGGTGCTCAACCTGGGGTTGGACTCCTTTGTCTTTGTTGACGACAACCCTTTCGAACGCAATCAGGTGCGTGGCGAGTTGCCGATGGTTGCGGTGCCTGAACTACCTGACGATCCGGCCTACTACGCCTCGGCGCTGCTTGATGCAGGGTATTTCGAGAGCATCCTCTTTACCGAAGATGACGCCAGGCGCTCGGACCAATACAACGCCAATGCACGTCGTGTCGAACTGAAAAAGCACTCTGCAAGCCTTGATGACTATCTGGCGTCGTTGGGGATGGAGTTGGTTGTGGGGCCATTTGATACACTCTCCCGGGGGCGTGTTGCACAGCTGATCGGTCGCTCCAATCAGTTTAACTTGACCACGAAAAGATATTCAGAAGAAGAGATCAAGGCAATGGAACAGGATGACGGAATCGTCACTTTCCAGGCCCGTCTGGGCGATGTCTTTGGTGATAACGGCATTATTGCTGTACTGATCTGCCTCAAGGAAGGCACGACCTGGAGCATTGACAGCTGGCTGATGAGCTGTCGAGTGCTGAACCGCAAGGTCGAGAATACACTGCTCAATCTTCTGGTCGCGGTGGCTCGGAGCAATGGGGTCGAGCGCTTGTTGGGGCGTTATCTTCCCACCAGGAAGAACGGTCTGGTGAAAGAGCACTACGCAAACCTTGGATTTCATCTTGTTCATGAGGAGAACGGTGCAACCGAATGGGAGCTTGACCTTCATTGCCATGAGATGCAGGAGGTGCCGGTGGTCTGTCACTATGTTGACAAGAGCTGAAGCAGCTTCGGCATTTGCCTTGTCTGAGCGGTGCAGAATAGCTGGAAGGTCAAGAAGCGCCGTGCAAGTTTTTGACTCAATCTGTGGAGGGGATTGAGCGCGTGTGGGAGAATAGATGGTTGGAACGTGGAATTTTTCGAACACGTGACATGGACCCGAAGGGATATGGCAGTGGAAAAAGGGAAGCAGGGCTGATGATCTGCAGTCTTTTCAGGGAGCAAGACGCACATGATCGGCAGGTATAGGAGAAGGGCGGACGCTGGTTTTTCCAGCATGCAGACAGGGTTGTCCGGCAACCAACAGGGAGATAGTGATGTCAATTATTGAAAAGATCGGAAGAGTTCGTTACGGCCGTCAACTACGTGCCTTTGGAAATCGCATGGGAGTACCATTCAAGGTCCTGGATCCCATGATCAAGCTCATGAAGGTATTTCTCTATCCTGGAGAGTACTTTTCCCGAAAGAGAATGGCGAAGAATCTGCTGCGAGAGCAGGAAGTTCCATTGAAAATCCCGCGTGACAAGGGGTGTGCCGCTTTCAAGAATGGTACCTTTCCCGATACCGATAAGGTTGTGACAGCCTGTCGGGAGATTTTTGACGAGGAATCCCCGAAAGTGGATTTTGAAAGCGACCCCAGGTCCAAGTTTCGCCAGAACCTGCTTTCAGAGGAGCAGATGAAAAAACATCCTGAAGTGCTCGATTTTGCACTGAGCAAGCCGGTACTCTCCACGGTGGTGGACTATCTGGGGGCAGTACCAACGATTGCGCAGATTCAGCTCTGGTGGACACCGGTCAATGATCTGATGGAGGGGAGCCAATACCATCATGTGGATCAGATTGATACCACCCACCTGAAATTGGCTTTGTTGATCAAGGAAATGGGGCCGGAGGATGGCCCTCTCAGTGTCCTGCCCGCCGATGTCACAGCGGCCGTTTTCCCCAAGCTCTCCAAGAAGACCCGTTATGACCGTGTCACCGACGAAGAGATGTATCAATACTGCAGTGAGGACGAGTTGGTGCAGGTGGTGGGACAACCCGGTGATGGTGGTATCGCCGACCTCAGCCGTTGCTTCCATTATGGTGGTCGTGCCCGCAAGGGGGAGCGGCTCTTCCTGGTGATCCAGTATGTTTCCTACCACTGCGTGAAGGAGACCTATGATGCCCCCTGGCAGGAGACCGCAGATCGGATGCGTCCGGACCGAAGCTCTGAAATGGAGCAGGCACTTTTGCATCTGCCACCCAATTTCGAGGCCCATTTGGCTTCCGAGTACTAGATGAGCGAAGCACCAAGAACCCTTGCGGTCATCCCCGCAAGGGGAGGCTCCAAGCGGCTGCCGCGAAAGAATGTGTTGCCGCTTCTGGGGCATCCACTGATTTCCTATACCATCCGTGCGGCACAGAAAGCGACCAGGCTCACGGACTGGCTGGTCTCCTCCGAGGACAAGGAGATTCTGGATATCGCTCGCCGTTATGGAGCGCCGGTACCGTTCGTTCGTCCGGCCGGATTGGCCTCGGATCACATTCGTAACGTTGATGTGCTGATCCATGCGCTCCACTTTATGGAGGAGCAACGTGGCGAACAGTATGACATCATCATGCTGCTTCATCCGACTACCCCCATTCGTGACTCGGAGCACATTGATCAGGCGATCGAGATGTTGTGGGATTCCGACTGTTCTACCGTTGCGGCAGTCAAGGGGCCGTATCAGAAGCCTCATCCCATACTGAAACGGATTGATGAAGAAGGGATATTGCGGCCATATCGTGAGCAGGAAGGTACGGATGAAAGGGAGCCTTTCTACATCTATAATGCCGCGCTCTATGCTGCCAAGAGAGACTACCTTCTGGAGGAGCGGAAGTTTATCTCTTCCAGACAGGTACCGCTGGTGATGGACGAGTTTCACTCCGCCGATGTGGATAATGAAGCGGATCTGCTGGTGGTCGAGGCATTTCTCCGATACTTACAAGGAAAAGATTGAAGATGACACGTACCCCAAAGATCGAAGGCGTAGTTCCCGTTGTAGTTGCACCACTTACGGATCGTGGAGAAATTGATGAAAAGGGACTGACCCGTCTGGTGGAGTTCCTCGTCAATCTCAATATCGGTGGCCTCTGGGTTCTGGGTACCGGGGCTGAGGACATGAACCTCACCTACGACCAGCGCAAACGGATGGCGCATATTGTGACCGAGGTGAATGAGGGACGGGTACCGTTGATGATGGGGGCCAGTTTTTTTGCCCTGGAGGACTGTCTGCGCTTCATGCGTGAGAATGAGTCACTCGAACCAGCCGCTTGGCATGTGATGCCCTATCACCCCCTTTTCAGTCTGGATCGGCTGGAATGGTTCTACAAGCATCTTGCCGACCATGCGCCCGGGCCGCTCTGGATGTACACCAGTGCCAACTGGTGCCGTGCCATTCCGCCGGAGTTTGTGGCAAAGATGAAGGGGTATCCGAACATTGAAGGCATCAAGTTCAGCTCCTCCAACTCGGTCCACAATGAAAAGGTGATTTCACTGGCCGATGATGAATTCCAGGTGGCTTGTGCAGTGGTGCGGCAGTTCAATGCGGTACTCTCTCTTGGGGTCAAGGCCTTCACGACCTCCGAGGCCAGCCCGCTTCCCGAGCCCATCATTGAGATCTATGAGTTGTATACCTCGGGCCGCCATGCCGAGGCACTGGCAGCACAGCGGCGTTTCAACCGTTGCATGGAGGATTTCCCCAAGGATGGTCCCTTCAAGGACAACTTCCTCAAGACTGCTGAAGAGAAATACATTCTGGAACTACGCGGCATCTGTAACCGTTACACCACCAACTACTACCGCGATGTCACAGAAGAAGAGGGCAAGGTGATTGAAGAGGCATTGCGCAGGCACGGCCTCCCACCCTTCACAGTATAAGTCGAGGGCGTTATTGCCCTTTCTTGTTTATGTGCGGTATCTTAGCGGTTGTATCCTTCCGCAATCCTGATGGGTTGCTCGCCCATCTGCCACAGATGGCAAAGATGATGCGCCATCGTGGACCGGATGATGAAGGGTATGCATTCTTCTCTCTCGATACAGAACCCCCCAGACTCTACGGTGGTGTAGATACGCCTGCTGCTGTATACAGATCGCAGCTACCCTTCCAGCCACAGGGGCCGTTCAAAGGTGAGCTTGGCTCAGCCCGTATCGGTCTGGCCCACCGTCGCCTCTCCATTATCGACCTTTCTCCTTCGGGGCACCAGCCACAGTGTGATCCGGCTCGGCGTTACTGGATCGCCTTCAACGGTGAGATTTACAACTACCGAGAAATTCGCACCGAACTGGAGGGTGAGGGAGTGGCGTTCAGTGGTGACTCCGACACCGAGGTAGCGCTGCTGGCCTATATCTTTTGGGGAGAGCGGTGTGAAGAGCGGTTCAACGGCATGTGGGCCATTGTGATCTGGGATGATCGCGACAAGAAGCTCTGGATCAGCAGAGACCGCTTTGGCGTCAAACCCCTCTTCTACACCTTTCTCGATGATGCATTGGTGGTGGCATCCGAGGCGAAAACAATTCAGCCTGTTGTGCCGTTATATCCCAATCATGGAGAGATGCTTGCCTGCCTCATGGATGGCCCCAGCGAGGCACACAGGGAAACCCTTTTTGACGGAGTCTACCGTTTCCCGCCGGGACATCATGCACTCTATGATGTTCGCGCCGGGGCAAGGGAATTACAACCGCACCGTTACTGGGAACTGCCCCCGACCGAGTTGGGAATGGCATTTTCAGGCAGGCGTCTGGAGGAGTATGCCGAGCACTATCGTGAACTTCTCAAGGACTCCGTGCGTCTTCGTCTTCGGGCGGATACCAAGCTCTCCTGCGCTCTTTCGGGTGGACTCGACAGCTCTTCCATCACCTACTTTGCAAACGAGCTGATCGGTGCAGAAGGCGATTTGTATACTGTCTCCAACATCTATCGTGATCCTCAGGCCAGCCATTGTGACGAGAGTGGGTTTATTGATCGTGTTGCCGGACGGCTGGGAGTCACAAGCCTGCGCCGTGAGCCGGACCCCACGCAACTACTGCAAAAGGGGGAGTGGGGACTGTGGGTCTATGAAAATGTTTTCAATGATATTCAGCTCTCTGCGCTGACCGTCTTCGAACTCTGCAAGGATGAGGGGATCAAGGTGAATCTGGATGGTCAGGGGGCGGATGAGATTCTCGCCGGTTACAGTCGTTTCTGGCGTGGCTATTTCATGCACCAGTCACGCCTTGCTCCCGACTATTGGAACTCCCTGCTCAAGGCTCCGCTCGATTGGCGTAGTCGTCTCCGTGGTCTGGCAAAAAACTACAAGCCGTTGCGGGCGCCCGTTTCGGTGATGTCACGTATTGCTGATCGTGTTGACCAGAGAACCCGTCTTCTTCGTCAGACAGGGCTTGATGAGTTGGATATCGAGCCGGTGAATCTGGCGCTTCACTCCAGTGTACGCAAGAATCTGCAGAATCTGTTGCGCAACATCGATTATCTCTCCATGGCCAACTCTGTAGAGTCACGCCAACCTTTCATGGATTACCGTCTCATCGAATTTCTCAATGGTGTGCCTGCCACCTATAAGCTGCGTCATGGCTGGACCAAATACCTCGCACGCCATGCCATGGTAGGACGGCTTCCTGACGAGGTGGTGTGGCGCAAGGACAAGATGGGGTGGCCACAGCCTTCCAGGCAGTGGTTGCAGTCGCGAATTCAAACAGAGGTGGAGGAGGAGATACGGAGCAGCGGGTTCCTTGCCGATCTCATCGGTGGCTGGAGGGAGGGGGAGCTGGAGTGCCTGCAAGGTTCGACACGGCTCTATCTGCGTTTTTTCAACATGGCTCGCATGCACCGGCTCTTTTTTGAACAGGCGGCATGAGCACCGTGCGAATCCTCTACATCTGCAGAATCTTCAGTGGCCTGGAACAGTCGCTCAATGGTGATCGCTGGCAGCCCACTGGTGCACCCACCATCTACAAGATCATTGAGGGGCTCGATGCAAGCGAGCATGAGGTGCGTTTCGTCATGACCGGCAAGGGAGTGGGGAGTGACTATTGCAGTGGCTGGAAAGAGCAATACAATTTCGACTTGGAGTTGGAGGGGTTACGTCATCCCATCCGTGTCCTCTCCAGCGAGTACCGCTTCCCCGCCTGGTTGGGGCGGGCGCGGGGCTATCTCAATCTGCTGCGTCAGAGCTGGACCTTGTGGCGCGAGGCGAAGCGCTTCAAGCCCGATCTGGTCTACGTAGACCGCAGCAATCTGATCCCCGGTGCGTTCATCGCACGCTACTCCAAGATCCCGGTGCTGTTGCGGGTGATGGGGGTCTATCCCTCCATGTGGGACATCTTCCACAGCCGCCATCCGTTGGAATCGATGCAGCGCTGGGCCTATCGCTCCCCCTTCCGCTACGTCATCTGTACCCAGGACGGCACCGGCGGCGAAGAGTGGATGGAGCGCGCCCTGCACCCCGAGGTGCCGCGCCAGATGATGCTCAACGGCGTCAACTACGCCCAGATCGAAGCGGCCGACGCCCCCCCCGATATCCTGCGCGATCTCCCCAAGGATCGCATGACGGTGTTGTTCGTCGGGCGTTTGGAAGGCATCAAAGGCTGTAGCGAGTTTGTCGATGCGCTGTTGCGCCTCCATCCCGAGCATGCTGAGCGGATTCACGCCCTGGTGGTGGGAATCGGTTCCCTCGGCGAAGAGCTGCGCCAACGGGTGCGGGAGCAGGGGGCGGAAGCGATGTTCACCTTCGTCGAGCGCCTACCCCACGAACAGATCGCGCGGCTCCACAAAGGGGCGGACATCTACGTCTCTCTCAACAAGCTGGGCAACCTCAGCAACGCCAATCTCGAAGCGATGGCGGCGGGTGCTTGCATGATCTTTCCCGAGGCGCGGCCCGAGAAGGGGGTGGATGTGGCCACCAACACTCTGGTGCCCGCCGATGCCGCCGTACGCATCGGTAACGACGACCAGGTAGAGGCATTGGCAGAGGCGGTTCTCCGTCTACTTCCTGCGCCGGGAGAGCGCGAACGTCTAGGCAAAAGCATCGCCGAGGTGGCGCGGGAATTCATTCCTGATTGGCAGCGACGGGTGGAAGAGGAGTTACAGCTACTGGAAGAGATCTCTGCCACGGAGCGGGAGGGGTGAAAGAGAAGCGCTCCCACGATCTGGCGGTGGTGATCAGCGATCTGGGGAGCGGAGGCGCTCAGCGGGTGCTCGCCACCATGGCGGAGCGCTGGGCGGAGCAGGGACGACGTTTCGCGGTGATCACCTTGGCGGAGGAAGAGAGCGATTTCTTTACGTTGCCGCAGGGGGGGAGCCGCCATGTGGTCGGCGGTGTTGGTGATTCCGGCGGCGGTTGGCGCGGCGTGGCGGCCAACATCGCCCGCGTGCGTCGTCTGCGCGCAGCCCTGCGGGAGGTGGATGCGCCCATCGCATTGGGTTTCATCGCCCCCACCAACATCTTGTTGATCCTCGCGGCGCTGGGGTTGGGAATGCGTGTGGTGATCTCCGAGCGCAACGACCCCGCGCGGCAATCCTTCGGTAGGCTTTGGGATTCGCTCCGGCGTTGGCTCTATCCGCTGGCGGACAGAGTAACCGCCAACAGTCGCGGCGCGTTGGAGAGCCTTGCCGCTTACGTGAAGCGGGAGAAGCTCGCTCTGATCCCCAACCCCCTACGAGGTTCCGACTCCACGGAACAGGCGGATCTGCCGCACCCCGTCATTCTGGCGGTGGGGAGGCTCCACCATCAAAAAGCGTACGACGTTTTGCTGGAGGGGTTCGCCGCGTTTCTCGGCGAACATGGCGAGTGGCACCTCGCCATCGCGGGAGAGGGGGCGTTGCGGGAGGAGTTGCAACGTCAGGGGGAGTATCTTGGAATCGCATCCCGTCTGCATTGGCTGGGACGGGTTCCCGATCCCTACCCTTACTATCGCGCGGCGGATCTGTTTGCTATGCCCTCACGCCATGAAGGGATGCCCAACGCGCTGTTGGAGGCGCTCAGTTGTGGGTTGCCGGTGGTGGTGAGTGACGGCTCTCCGGGGCCGTTGGAGTTTGTCGAAGAGGGGGCGAGCGGCGTGGTGGTGCAGGTGGAGAGCGCCGATGCGTTGGCGCACGCCTTTTCTCGTCTCGCCGCCGATCCGGAACTGCGTGAGCGGTTGGGGAAAGAGGGAAAAAAGAGGGTTTCCGAGCTTGCCCTGGAACAGGTCTCCACGGTTTGGGATAGGGTGCTAGGGTGGTAGCGAGCCTCTCCATAGAGACGCCGGACAGCGCATGGGGCTCGATCCTCGAAAGCGAGGGGATCCCCGTCACCCCATGGCAAGAGGGGTGGAACGAGCATGGAATCCGAATCGCCGATAGCACCGCTTCCGCCGAGAGGGTCGCCCAGAAGATCGCCGCGACGGGAGGAGTGCTCCTGCTCAAGGAGAGCGCCTACGCTGCTCTTAAAGAACGCTCCGACGAGTGTCAGGAGGAGACACTCTGGGCATGGCGCGATTTCAGCAACCTCGCGGCCGGGGGAGAAGATTCGCTCTCCGCGCAACGTGTCACCATGCGCTGGGCGCGCATCGGGCAGGGGTGGTTGCTCTGCTACGACGATCGGTTGGATGCCCTCTGGAGCGACTCCAGCCAGAAAGTTCAGGAGTTCGCGCTCGACGACGAGGGAAGGATCAGAACGCACGAAACGCTCTGTCGGATAGTAAAGGGTAACGTGCGCCGTTATTGCCGTTCCCTCCTCAAAAAGGGGGCCGCTCTTCTCGAACAGCCCCTTCTCTACCTTTGGAAATTCCCCAACGCCGCGCGCTCGGTATTCAACCTGAGGATCGATGTGGATCCCGAGCGTAGCGCGCCGGAAGCGGCGGTGCGCGACCGCATCGAACGCACCTTCGCGCAGGCGGAGCCGTGGCGCGACCGCGTCACTTTCGTGATCAACTACTATCGGCGGCTTCCCGACTACCACCGTTTCAGTCGCTGGTTGGAGTCCGATTTCGACATCCAGTCGCACAACTTTTTCCACTGTCTCTACCCCTTCGCCTCTCTCAACCGGCGCAACATGGAGTTGGCGCATCGACTGTTGAAACGCTCGGGCATTGCAGCCAAAGGATTCGTGGCGCCGGAGTATTTCTGGTATCCGCACACGGCGGATGTGATCGAATCGTTGGGTTACTCTTACTCCCACTCTTTCGGTTTCGATTACAACAACTACCCCTATCGTCCTTTGCTGGAGGGACGTCTGCGCCGCTACCTGGAGATGCCGGTGGACCCGTTCGTCTACAGTAAGTTCAAAGCGGCGGTGGGGGAGGATCGGGAGGCGTTGTCGGGCTGCTATCGCCGCGCCGTCCAGGCCACCCTCGCCCGTGTCGGCGAGCCGTGTCTCAAATGCGAGCATCCGCAGGTGCTGGGCGACCATCCGTGGGTGATGGAGACGCTGATGTCGAGTGCCGACGAAGAGGGGGTGATGCCGGTCACCCTGACCGGGTGGGCGGAGTGGTGCGAACGTCGTCGCTCCCTCGCGCCGCAGCTCTCTTTCTCCTACCAGGAGGGGCGCGTCGCCGTGGAGGGAGGAGAGGATCTTTCCCAGGCGGATAGCGATCTCTCCTTGGCGCTGGAGTGGCCGGACGAAGAGGGTGTTCGCGTCGTTCCTCTAAAAAAAGCGATGGAGCAGGGCGTGGAGAGGGGAGAAGGAGTGCTGCACTCGCCGAGGGAGCAGGGGGGGCTTTTCGGCGAGACGCTCTATCATCGGGAGGAAGAGAGGGTCGGATTTTTACGGACTCGAAAACATCGGCGCAAGATCATTCATAATATGGCCCTATATTTCCGCTATCGCATGAACGGGTTTTATTTCGATGCGGAGTCCGGTGTAGTGGGCGACTAATTTCTAACAGGATCATAGAGATTCCATGAGTATCGTTTTAGGACTTTGGACAGGGGTCGACGCGGGTGCATGCCTGGTGGTCGACGGCGAGCCGACCGTCGCGGTCAACGAAGAGCGACTGACGCGGGTGAAACACTTCTCCGGCTTCCCCGAGCAGTCGGTTCGCTACGTGTTGGAAGGTTCCGGGGTGGAACCGTCGCAGGTGGAGTACGTCTCCATCTCGTCGCGAGACGCCAACCTCTATCTACGCCGCATGTGGAGCCAAAACAGCTTCAGCGCTTTTTTCGATACCCTGCGGACCCGATTCACCCAGAGCCAAAAGCTGGCCGGTCACTACTACCCCGCCGGAACCTATAAATCTTCGCCGACCCCCACGACGGGAATGAATGAGGGGTTGGCCGCTATCGGTATCGACGCCCCTATCGTCAACTACGACCACCACGTCGCGCATGTTCGCTACGGCCATTTCCTCTCCGGCTACGAAAAGGCCATCGTGGTCTCTCTGGACGGCGAGGGTGGCGGGCTCTCCGGGATGGTGGCCCACATCGACGGCGATAAGATGGATATCGTCCAGGAGATCGGCATCCACGGCCAATCCATCGGGCTTTTTTTCGGCTGCGTCACCGAGGCGATCGGTTTCAAGGTGAACGATGGCGAGGGCAAGACCATGGGATTGGCCGCTTTCGGCGAGCCTTCCGAAACGCTGATCGCGGAGCTCTCGGTGTTGGCACCGAAGGTGGAAGGAAAACGTCTGGTTTCAGGGCGGGTGTGGGATTACGTCGTCGCGCTCGACGAGGATGGCAGCCCCCGCACCTTTTTCCGCGACAGCTACCTGATCCGTGGTCTGGTGCATAAATACGGCAAGGAGAACGTCGCCGCGGCGGCGCAGAAAATCCTGGAGGATGTCGTCGGCGAGTGGCTCGCCAATCTGGTGGGGGAGCGCCCCTACAGCGAGAACCTCATCATCGTCGGTGGAGTGGGGCTCAACATCTCCAACAACTTCGCGCTCTGGGAGGAAAGGCTTTTCAAAAGAATTTTCATTCCCCCTGCGCCGGGAGACAATGGCCTCGCCATGGCGCTTGCCCTGCTGCATGCCGATACGTTGGGAGAGCGGAAAAAGGGGGCGATGCGTCGCCCCTACTTTGGTCGCAGTTACAATCGGGAGATGATTCTCGAACAGTTTCAGGAGTACAGTGACCGGCTGGAGCTACGCGAGGTGGAGGATCTGCCAGGAGAGGTTGCTCTCCTGCTCTCCGAAGGGCGCATCATCGGCTGGTATCAGGGAGCCTGTGAGTGGGGCAATCGCGCACTGGGTGCGCGCTCCGTGATCGCCGATCCCCGTGCCGCCGATACCAAAGAGCGCATCAATCACCACCTCAAGGAGCGTGACTGGTTCATGCCTTTCGCGCCGAGCATGCTTGGTGACCATGCCGAGGAGATCTTCGAGTCCAGTTGTGAATCTCTCTTCATGAACCACAAGTTCGTTGTTCGTGAAGAGTGGCGAGAGAAGATCCCTGCAGTTATGCACGTGGACGACAGTGCGCGTCCCCATATGGTCTATCGTGATGCCAATCCTCTCTATTATGAGATGATCGACCGCTTCCGTGAGCTGACCGGTGTTCCCCTGGTGCTCAATACCAGTTTCAACAAACATGGTCTTCCCATTGTTGAGACACCACACGATGCATACGATCATCTGATCTGGAACTGCGTCGAAGCACTGGCGATCGGCCCGTTTATTGTGACGTTGCGGGAGTAGATCGGTTTTTTTGATCAAGCACGATGAAGGTTCACATCCTCACTGATCGCAATTTCGTCTCCTTTTACTTTTTCTATCCGCTGCTGGCCAATCACGGGCGGCTGAAAGGGATGGGGACGGAATGTCACTTCTTCGAACATCCGTGTGAAGCACTATGGCAGGCGGATGTCATTCTTGTCGATAGCAAGGTGCTGGGCAAGATCGAGCCCTTTGAAGATGTATTGGAACTGCTCCATCAACGCCAGTCGGAAGGGTGCAAGGTGGTATGGCTCGACTCCAGTGCCAGTTCCGGAACCACCCATTTTCAGGTGTTGCCTTATGTTGCGGCTTATTGGAAGAAACAGTTGCTGCATGATCGTACGCACTATCGTCGTGAACTGGTGGGGGGGCGCCTTTTTACCGACTACTATCACCACAATATGGGATGTGAGGTGGAGAACAGCTACTACTACACTCCACTTGACAAGATGTATGAGGGAAAGGTTTCCGTCTCCTGGAATCTGGGAGTGGGAGCCTATGGCATGCACACCCGTCTTGGAAATCTGCTGCGCAAGATCCCGTGGTCACTGAAGCCCTATTTTCCCTATCGCTATCTCGGAAAGCCGACAGCTGTGGGGCGTCACCGCCCGGTGGAGATCGCCTTTCGCGGAAGCAAGAAGTACACCAACTCCGCCACCGCCTATCAGCGAGTACACTTTATCGAACAGCTTGAGCCCCGTGGTGTGGAG
This sequence comes from uncultured Piscirickettsiaceae bacterium, assembly GCA_964344785.1. Taxonomy (GTDB): domain Bacteria; phylum Pseudomonadota; class Gammaproteobacteria; genus Thiopontia. The sequence continues at coordinate 2,637 of CAYFOR010000001.1, read as the reverse complement.
ACCGTACCCGTGGATTTCACCAGCTATTGGCGTGAGCTGCAGTCGTCCAGGATCGCTGTCAGTCCCTTCGGCTTCGGAGAGACCTGCTATCGTGACTTCGAGATTTTCTTTGCAGGTGCAGCACTGCTAAAACCTGATATGGGGCACCAGGAGAACTATCCCGACTTCTTTCGTGCCGACGAGACCTACATCCCCGTGGCGTGGGACTTTTCCAATCTCGATGTGCAATTGGAGCGCTACCTCAGTGACAGTGACAAATTGGTGGAGCTGGCTGTTACAGGACAGGAGAACTATCTGGCATTTCGGTCAAAAGAGGGTCAGGAACAGTTCTGTATGCGCTTTGTGGGGAAGGTGGAAGCGGTTTAAGAGATGAGTCAGTACGATTTCTGTTTCTGTACCGTAGCCTCACGCAACTACATCGTGCATGCGGCAGGGCTCTGGAACAACATTCGCGAGATCCACTCCAGTACACCTCTGGTAGTGCTGTCACTGGATGATGATACGCACGAAATCTTTTCCGGCAGGGAAGAGGAAGGGTTGATCAGTGTTCCAGCAGAAGAGGCATGGGGCAGAGAGTATTGGCACAACATCCGCATGCGCAGCAACGTACCGGAGAGTGCCTATGCCAGCAAAGCAGCGCTGATCCATTGGATACTGGAGAGTGGACTGGCGGCATCTACCATTCTACTGGATTGTGATGTGGTACTGCTGGCACCACTTCATGATCTGATTGAGCAGTGCCGTAATCACGACGTGCTGCTGGTGCCGACCCGACACGATCTGGCATCATGGCGGCGCAGCCAGCGGGCCGGCCTCTTTTCAGCGGGTGTCGTAGGGATATCGGAACAGGCGACCTACTTCGCGGCTGGCTGGAAGGCGATGTGTTTTGAGCAATGCATGGTGCTTCCCATTGATGGTATTTACAACGAGCAGAAGTATCTTGAATATCTGATCGGTAATGCAGACACGGTGATCGTTCGTGATCCCGGAGTCAATGTTTCCGCTACCATCTTTAATGTAGTGCGCCCGGAAAAGGATGAGGAGGGTGTGTGGCGTTCTGCAGATGGCAAGGCCATTCGAATGTTCCATGTCAGTCGTACTACCGATTCGGAGTTCGAACTCTCTCGCATGAAGATGGACCATGATCATCGTGCTCTGGAGAAATTGGACGGTGAAAGATACCTGCCCAGGGAAGACGTGGCTGTACCACGTGAAAGGGATGGAAAGCGCTCCGGCATTACACTCGGACGGCTGTTTGAACTCGCACAGGGCACCACAGTGCGTATGTTCCGCAGGGTGATGTTCATGCAGCGTATGCTCAAGTCTCGTGAAGGCTCATTGATGGAGCGGTTTCGTGGAACCTTTGAGGGACGCAAAAAGCTTACGGCAGCGTTATGGGATAAGGCAAACAGAGGAAGGTAAGCAAGTGGCACGGTTCAAGGTCGTCAGATGACTCGCTCGACCTTTTTTGTGCTCCATCTGAATTATTCTTGGGGCACGACTAGCGGCTGAAGGGTGCGTAATGCGGTTTCTGCGACGACTCGGTTGCCCTCTGGAGTAAGGTGGATATCGAGGAAGTAGTACATGCGTCCCTTGCTGTCCTGTTGGATGAGTGGTTCGGTGGGGTCAATGAAGTGAATCCCTTTCCGCTCAAGCAGGCTCTGTAGCGTTTGCCCTCTCTTTTTCAGATGTTCCGGGTTTTCCACTCCCACCATCTCCCAGCGGCGCATATCCCCGGGGCGTACGACGTAGGAGTAGGGAATATAGAGAAAAGCGGTAGGGATGGTAGATCCCATCGCACCTTTGATGAATCCAAGATACTCCTGATAGCGGCTGGTAGCTGACTCGATGTCCTGTCCATCGCTTTCTGTGTGGCTGTAGAGTTCTGTGCCGAGCCCCATCTCGCGATCAAAACCGGAGATGAGGTATTGGTAGCTGTACCACCCGTAGAAGATGGTGGCCGAGTTCTTCGCTACATTGACAAAACGCATCAGCCAGGTGGGCTCTTCCATCAGCAGATAGTGATCTTCAATAATGGGGCAGTTGAGGTGCTGCGGGCAATCGGTGTCCAGTCGACCTGGATCACCGTATACGGTTTGCACGATTAGATCGGGCTGGTACTGATAGCCCTTGGCCCGCAACCAGCAGAGCTGCTGTTCAATCGGCTGCGCAGGGGTTCCGAGATTGATGATCTCGATTTCCTTTCCAGGAACCGTAAGCCCTTCGGCGATTAATGTAGTGTACGCGTCCTCCCACTCATTTCCCCAGCCAAAGGCAAACGAGGGGCCCAGAAAGAGGATACGAAAACGGTCCTCCCTCTTCTCTTCTGTGACGGGAAGTCGGCGGGCGTCGGTACGGAACCCTTGTGCATTGGTATGGATTGTCACACTGAACTCATTGGTGCGGTGCTCGTAGGCGAGGTTGGGTCGCAGTGAGTAGCAGCGTACCGGATCCTCGGCATAGATTGGCGGAACGGTACGCAGAAAGAGAAACTCCCCGTTGACCAGCAGATAGAAGCCCTGCAGGAGCAGTTCGATGACCAGTAGAGGAAAGGCGATCAGGGTGGAGTAGAAGAAAAACTTGCGCGACATAATTCCAGGCTGGTCGAAGTGTTCTATGTTTTACTGTGGTGTTGAT